>JAZNDK010000056.1:0-18926 GCA_045588005.1 Alistipes sp.
CGTTCATCCTGAGCCAGGATCAAACTCTCCATTGTAAAAAATTTTGAATATTAATCGTTAGCTCTAATCTCAAAGGTATTGTTTTGAAATTATCTCATAGGAGATAGATAAAACTTTAGCTGCTCAAAATCTTCAAAGAACCATATTCTAATTTTCATCAGAACTTTCACTTTTGACCCGCTCAAAATTTAGAGCGGAAAAGCGGTGCAAAGGTAAAACATATTTTTGAATCCACCAAATTTTTTGTGAACTTTTTCAAAAATATTTTTCTAAGAACCTTTTTCGCTTATCGCCGTTTTAGAGGCGAAAGCGGGTGCAAAGATAGAACACATTTTTGAATCCACCAAATTTTTTGTGAACTTTTTTCAAAAATATTTTTAAGAACCTTTTCCTATCGCTCTCAGAGCCCTTTCTCTCTGATTGCGGGTGCAAAGGTAACGCTTATTTTTAATTCTGCAAATCTTTTCTTAAAAAATTTCAAAATTTTCTCTATTTCTTGAAAAATCCCTTAAAGTCCCCTCTATACCTATATATAATATATAATAGAGATGAAGGTTTGATGCTCAACTGCAACAGGAAAAGGATATATATCACATATTGTCGCCGCGCTTCACACAAATCGAAGGAGTCTCTTTGCAAAAAAATCAGGGAATGGAGCATTGATGCAAAAAGATTAGGCGCATGCGGATAGTTCGCATGCGCCTAATACATTGGGTAGAGCAACCCCTTACTTAATAGCTATAGCGTCGATCTCTACGCGTGCGCCCATAGGAAGAGCTGCCACTTGATAGCAGATACGAGCCGGCTTATCGCCTGTGAAGAACTCGGCATAGATAGCGTTCATAGCACCGAAATCGGCGATATCGGCCAAAAGAACAGTTGTCTTAGCTACGTTATCGAAGCTATAACCTGCCTCCTCGAGGATATAACCGAGGTTTGTGAGAGCCTGACGTGTCTGAGCCTCAACGCCCTCAGCCATCACGCCTGTTGCGCCATCGATAGGCAGCTGACCAGAGATGTAGAGTGTAGCGTCGTGAGCAATAGCCTGTGAATAGGGACCTACGGCCTTAGGAGCCTTGGGTGATGCAATAACTTTTTTCATTTTTCTATATGTTTTAGATGTTTTGTACTATCTTTGTCCTACAAAGATACGAATAATTTGGAAAAACCTATGAAACGAGCACTTATATTTTCGATAATCGCACTCTCTACACTACTTTTAGCCTCGGGTTGCTGCAACTGTCGTCTGAGCCGCAAGCTCATTCGACCCCTTGTAGGCACCGAGTGGCAGCTAATACAGCTTATGGCCCATGAGGTGGCAGCAGACGGAGATAGCTATACTCTGACATTCCATAGCGACGGCACAATAACAGGTGTGGGAGACTGTAACCGACTTTCGGCAACATACTCAACCAATGATAGTCGTGCCCTATCGATTGAGAATATCGGCTCAACACGCCGCCTATGCCCCAACTTCGAGCAAGAGAACGCCTTTGTCGAGATGCTTAGCAGTGTAACACACTACGAGATGGATGCTGATATTATGATTCTACTATCAGACGGCACTCTTGTAGCAATGATGAAGGCGCGATAGCGAGTAGTAAAAACTCCTCGCTACCACGCCTAAACCAAAACATTTAGTACCTACGCAAGGTCGAGATAGGTATAACCGTAGAGTCCCGAGCGGTAGTTCGAGATAAACTCCTTACCCTCCTCCAAAGTTATTGCTCCGCTCTTTACCGACTTTGACACCCATATCTCTATGGCACGCACCATGCGCTTATGGTCGAACTGAACATAGTCCAAAACATCGGCTATGGTCTCACCCTCGATAATCTTATCTACGACATACTCGTCATCCTTAATGGTGATATGCACAGCATTGGTATCGCCAAAGAGGTTATGCAGATCGCCCAAAATTTCCTGATAAGCGCCTACAAGGAATACACCCATATAGTAGGGTTCTCCGGCACGAAGCTCATGAACAGGAAGATGATATGCGTTATTCGAGGTCGAGATGAAGTTATCTATCTTACCATCTGAGTCGCAGGTTATATCCTGCAACGTAGCCGAGCAAGTGGGTGGCTCGTTAAGGCGCGAGATGGGCACAACGGGAAATATCTGGTCAATAGCCCATGCATCGGGTAACGACTGAAAGAGCGAGAAGTTACAGAAATACTTATCAGGGAGGCAGCGCGAGATAGAGCGCAGCTCTTCGGGAGCATGCTTACTCTTACCAGCCATCGTATTTACCTCACGCGCGATACTCCAAAAGAGTCGCTCGACAAGGGCACGTGTCTCCAAATCGACAAGGCCAAGGTTAAAGAGTTCGAGAGCCTCGTCGCGTATCTGCATGGCATCGTGCCACATCTCGAGCAGGCGCGACTGAGTGAGCTTATTCCATATCTCGTATAGGTCGCGGACAAGCTCGTGGGCATCCTCCGCAATCTCCTCTTCGCCAAAGACTGGCAGTTGTGTGCGGGCCATAACCTCGAAGATGAGGATGGAGTGGTGCGCCGTGAGCGAACGCCCCGACTCGACAATAAGGTTGGGCTGCACGAGGTTATTCTTTCGACATATATCCACGATAGAATATACCGCATCATTGACATACTCCTGAATCGAGTAGTTTATGCTATTGCCGCTAATCGAGGAGCGCGAGCCGTCGTAGTTCACACCGAGGCCACCGCCAATATCGACAAAATCGATGTTATAACCGCTCTTACGTAGCTGAGCGTAGAACTGCGTAGCCTCTTTCAGAGCTGTCTTTATGCGGCGTATATTGGTCACCTGGGAGCCTATGTGGAAGTGGATAAGCTTGAAACAGTCGGTAAGCTCTTCGCGGCGAAGCAGCTCCAAAGCATCGATAAGCTCCGAGGAGTTAAGGCCAAACTTGCTCACATCGCCTCCTGACTCCTCCCACTTGCCACTTCCCGAGCTCGCAAGCTTGATGCGTATGCCGATATTGGGTTTGATGTGCATGCTCTTGGCGAGGCGGGCAATAGTGCGAAGCTCCATCATCTTCTCCACAACGAGGAATATCTTGCGACCCATCTTGTGTGCTAAGAGCGCGAGTCGAATATAGCTCTCATCCTTATAGCCGTTGCAGATAATTAGCGAATCGCTATCGAAGTTTAACGATAGCACAGCGTGGAGCTCGGGCTTTGAGCCAGCCTCCAAGCCTACGTTATAACTGTTGCCATGACTTATAAGCTCCTCGACAACGGGGCGCATCTGATTGACCTTAATAGGATAGACAATGTAGCTTTGCGCCTTATAGTCATACTCGTTAGCCGCCTTAGCAAAACACTTCGATATCTTGGCTATGCGATTATTCAATATATCCGGAAAGCGCAACAAGAGGGGAAGTCGCACATCGTGCAGCTGCAACTCATCCATAAGCTTGCGCAGATCGACCTCGGGGCCTCCCTCCTTAGGCGACACAACGATATTTCCCTCGCCATTTACCGAGAAGTAATCCTTACCCCAACTATTTATGTTATAGAGCTCTACCGAGTCCTCAACCTTCCACTTTCTCATATTAGGTTCTTAGTTTTTCTATTCATTGCATGGAGCAGCTACCCCATGCGACACTTATAATCCTCGTAACCGAAACTTCGTAAGAGCTTAAAGCCCCCATCCTCGCTATACAACACTATCGAGGGGTGCGTAACACCGTTAAACATCGTGGTCTTAACCATCGTATAGTGAATCATATCGCGGAAAATCACCCTATCGCCAATCTGCGGTATGCGGCCATCATCGAATACCCAGCTACCCATTGTATCGCCTGCGAGGCATGAGTTGCCGCCCATCCACCACTCTACATCCCCCGCCTTAGAGTCGTGCATACCCACTATCGCCGGCTTGTAGGGCATCTCTAAGCAGTCGGGCATATGGCAGGCAAACGACACGTTGAGCATCAGCGTATTACGCCCGCCATTACAAACAACATCCTCGACGCGCGCTACGAGTACACCCGTATCCCATGTAAAGGCACTACCCGGTTCGAGGATTACTCTGAGATTAGGGTGTCGTTGTTTGAAATCGAGGAGTATGGCAATGAGAAGCTCCTCGTCGTACGCCTCGTGTGTCATAAGGTGCCCACCACCGATGTTTATCCATTTTACGGAGTCTAAATAGCGACCAAAACGCTCCTCAACAGCGAGAAGCGTGGCCTCCAAATCTTCGGGGCGCGACTCACATAGCGAGTGGAAGTGCAGCCCCTCGATGCCCTCGGGGAGTTCTTGTAAGTCGCACGCTCTGACTCCCAACCTCGACTGTGGCGTAGCAGAATTATAGAGAGATGTTGCCACGGTGCTATGCTCGGGGTTTATCCTAAGACCACACGACACCCCCTCGCGACGAGCTCTCTCGCCAAAACGCAGATACTGCCCAACGGAGTTAAACGTTATATGGCTACTAAGAGCCAAGATAAACGAGAACTCCTCTTCGGTATATACGGGAGCGTAGGTGTGACACTTACCCGAGAAATACTCCCTCACAAGTCTCGCCTCGGATAGCGAACTTGCCGTAGCTCCATCGCAAAACTCTCTGATAATCTGAAATATGGGCCATGTAGCATTTGCTTTAAGAGCCATTATAATCTCGACACCGGCCGCACGACGTACCCTATCGATGGTCGCAAGATTATCTCGAAGCAGCGTCTCGTGGATGATATATGCCGGAGCGGGGGCCTCAGCAAGGTCCCACGCTCCAAGCACCCTTTCTCTATCTATCATAGCTCTAAGTCGATGTCGAACTTCTCAACCCACGGTAGGCCGCGCTCGCCAAGCTCCTCGAGGAACTTGTCCGGATCGAGCTGCTCGACATTAAAGACACCTGCGCCGCGCCACACGCCACGCGCAAACAACGAAGCACCCAAAGCGGCGGGAACACCCGTTGTGAAGCTCACGGCCTGCGTGCCTGTCTCGCGATAGGCAATCTCGTGGTCGCAGTTGTTATAGATGTAGTAGGTGCGCTCCTTACCATCCTTCACACCACGGATACGACAACCGATAGAGGTCTGACCGTGATAGTTCGCACCAAGCGACTTAGGATCGGGAAGCACAGCTTTAAGGAACTGAATAGGCACAATCTCGACACCGTTGTAGATGATAGGGTCGATACGCGCCATGCCTATATTCTGAATCACGCGCAAGTGGGTAAGATACTCCTGTCCGAAGGTCATCCAGAAACGCGCACGCTTAATCGAGGGGTAGTGCTTAACAAGCGACTCGAGCTCCTCGTGGAAGATAAGGTACGACTCTCGCTCACCAATTTCGGGGTAGTGCAGAGGCTTGTGAATAGCGTGAGGCTCGGTCTCTACCCACGCTCCATTCTCCCAATAGCGACCCTTTTGGGTGACCTCACGGATGTTAATCTCGGGATTGAAGTTCGTGGCGAAGGCCATACCATGGTTACCGGCGTTGCAATCTACAATATCCAAATAGTGAATCTCATCAAAGTAATGCTTTGCGGCATAGGCTGTAAATATTGCAGATACGCCCGGGTCGAAGCCGCAACCGAGGATAGCCATAAGGCCCTTCTCCTTGAATCGCTCGTGGTATGCCCACTGCCAGCTGTACTCGAAATGCGCCTCATCCTTAGGCTCATAGTTCGCCGTGTCGAGATAGTTCACACCACACTCCAAGCAGGCATCCATAATTGTCAAATCCTGATAGGGCAGAGCGACGTTAATTACAATGTCAGGTTGGAAGGACTTCATCAGCGCAACAAGCTCCTCGACACTATCTGCATCGACCTGTGCAGTACGAATACGGCCACCACCTACGGCAGCTGCAATTTCGTCGCACTTCGACTTCGTTCGGCTTGCCAACATGATCTCGGTAAAAGCACTATCGGCCGCTACCTTGTGTGCTACTACTGTTCCGACGCCACCGGCACCAATAATTAAAACTTTTGACATTTAGGTTATTTGTTATTATAGATGCAGGGTACAGAATTGAGGACCCTGCGGACTCAATGATATGTTTTAGGTTTTATCTCTATCTGTAAATTGTTCGCTAAGGAACTGATATATAAGCTTCGCCGCCAAGAAATCCGAGGCCTTGGCCGCAGGGTTAGGACATAGCTCCACAACATCCAAGCCTACAACCTTGTGCTCGCGTATCACACGACGTAGCAGAGCCATAACCTCGCGATAGCTCAGTCCTCCGGGTTCGGGTGTTCCGGTCGAGGGTAGCACCGAGGGGTCAAAGACATCGAGGTCGATGGTTATATATACCTCCTCGCCAAGCTGTGCCGACACACGCTCAATCCACTCGCTATCCTCGGCAATACGATAGGCGTGGAACGTGCGCTTTGGGTCGATGTTGTGTAGCTCCTCGCGTGCTGTGCTGCGGATGCCCACCTGAGTAATGTTGGGGGTAAGCTCCTTAGCTCGCGCCATAACGCAAGCGTGATTATAGGGCGAGCCTTCGTACTCGTCACGCATATCAGAGTGCGCATCAAGTTGGAGTATCGATAGTTTGGGATAGCGACGAGCCATAGCGCGGAATGCACCAATAGATACCGAGTGCTCGCCGCCAATGAGTACGGGGAATTTTCCGTCATCGAGAATCGAGCTCATGCGTCGCTCAACCTCGTCGGTCATAGCCTCGGGCGACGATGCCTCGACTACGGCCGGCAGCGTAGCTATACCGCGCTGATATACCTCGCTCGCTGTCTCGATATCGTAAAATTCGAGATTATACGAAGCATCGAGTAGTGCCTCGGGACCACGATCCGCACCCTTAATCCATGTGCTTGTCCCATCATAAGGGACAGGAAGTATGGCTATCTCTGCGCTATCATAGCGCATCTGTTCGGGGGTAAAATCTCCAAAAGCTCTCATCAATCTACCTACAATTTATTCTTTTTCCAAAGCATCGATTTACAGCACACCCTAACCTATATCGTGGCAAGAACCCTCTACAACGCGTACCTCAACCGATAACCCAATATTTCACACATCTCTAAGCAGCGATATTTATTCTTTTTAATGGTTTTTATCGCCTATTTCGACCGCAAATATAGATAATTTAGATTGATTTCCAACTTTTTTTGATAATTTTTTACATGTAATTATTTCGAGGCATAGCCGATATAAAGAGTTAGGGCTGACTAAAAGCAACAGCTCTTAGTCAGCCCCGACAAAGTGGAAACGGATGTTATTACTCCTTCTCGCTCTTAGGCTCTGCCTTGATCTTAATCTTCGAGAAGGCCTTTACCAATGCCTCGTCGTTAGTCTTGGCAGCATCGTAGGTAACTGTCACAGTCTTGCTCTCTACATCTACCTGCACATCCTTAACACCACGCTCGTAGGGGATGGTGTTGGTAACCTTCTTAGCGCAACCAGCACAGTCGATATCCGTAAGGAACTCGGTGGTTACAATCTCCTTCTCGCCCTTCTTGGGCTCATCGGCGTTAGCTACGCCAACGCTGAAAAGTGCTACAAGGCACATCAAAAGAATCTTTTTCATACTCTATGTTTTATATATATAACGCTGTTTTACCCCTATTTATTCTCCGAGTACCGATACTAATATAGATTCAGACGCAGACCAATATAGAACTTACGACCCATAAGCGGACCCCAAACCATCGAAGAGTTGAATCCTGGGTCGTAGGGTGTAGCACCCTCCATGATGATTGGTGCTGTGCCCTTGCCATTGCGGCCCTGCATGTAGTTTGCGATATTCTCGCAACCCAAGTAGAGCGTAAGGTTACTTATCTTATAGCTCACCTGTGCAAAGAACATCGGATATACGGGCGAGAGCTCGGGCGATGTCTGAGCCTTTGCCAAGTCGCCATTAAGCTCGGGGAGTCGCATCGGACCATTCAACTGTGCCGTAGCATCGAATACCCAGCGACCGACAGCGTACTGTATGTTGATAAGACCCTTGTAGCGCGAGGTGAGGGGTCGCTCAACAAGAATCTGCTCGCCATCTCTCTCCAACGTCATCTTAGCATTTGTGTAGCGGAACGTAGCGAAGAGGTCGAAACCGCGGAACGGAGTCCAGTTGAAGTCGATCTGATAGTTATCCGTGAACGAGCGGCCTGTACTATTATATATAAGTATGCTGTTGTCGGCGGTCTCTTGATCGAATACCATCGTATTGAAGAACTGCGAGCGGAAGTAGTCAAAACTGATAGTAGCCTGATCATCCTGCGCCAAATGGAAGGTCTGCGCAAGGCTACCACCCACGGTCAGAGCCTGCTCCATATCGTCGCCCGACTGCTGGAACCCCTCGGCAAAGCGTATATCACGCGATGTTGTCATCATCCATATATTGTCGGTCACGAGGTTCTGACGACGCGAGCCCATACCTGCCGATGCGCGGAGCGTCGTGCGGGGCGTGATACTCCAACGTATATGCGAGCGAGGCGTGATAAGGAAACGGCTATTGTTCTTAGCATTATCTATGTAGTAATCGCCACCAACAGTTGCATAGTCGCCACGGAGACCCACAACAAGCGAGAACTTCTCCTCGATATTGTAGGTGTACTCGGCAAAGATACCCGGCTCGATGGTCGAGGCCTTACCTACCCAGAAGGGATTGGTCGTCTCGGCACGGGGGTTGGTCTGCACATAGTTGTTATCCATAATACGCGCGTAGAGCGAAGCTCCCGCATTGAGCGACGAACGCTGCGTGAAGTAGTGGGCATAGGTAGCGTTGAAACGGAAGGCATTCTCAACTACATCTACGGTATTAAGACCGAAGTACGAATCAGTGAGATAGTTGTCGTAGTCGGCAACAAAAGCTATATTGTTCTGAACCGCATCGTTGGGGTCGCCCGTAAAGGTGCGCTCATAACCAACGGGGATACCAGCCTTGATATAGGCGTTGATGTTGCGGTTATGAATCTTCGAGCCATAGGGGGTATTAAAGGGATCCTCCAACATCTGGTCGTACATATCGCGCTTATAGTCGAGCTGACCACCTACGCGGTTCTCATTTACAACCTTCCAGCCCCAACGAAGCTGCACACCACCGGCATTCTGCCACAACCACTTATTAGCGAAGTTGAGCTGGTTGGCACGCGGCATATCCACAAAGCCGTCGCCATTCATATCGTGCGTAGCTGTATCCAACGAGCCATGCGCCAAGATTACTGTCGAGAGGCTCTTATCCTTTGTCAAGGGTATTGCCGACGAGAGGTTAATCTCGGGGCGGAGCTCCGAGTCGAAATAGAGGTTTAGGAAGAAACGCTCGTCGTCGGTAGGCTTGCGGTGCTCGAGGTTAATCTGACCCGTGATAGCCTCATGGCCCGCTGTTACCGAGGCAACGCCCTTAGATACCTGAATTGAGTTTAGCCACATACCGGGCGTATAGCTAAGACCATAGGCCGCACCTGCGCCCTGCATGATAGGGCGGTTCTCATCGAGAATCTGGGTATAAGTACCCGCCAAACCGAGCATCTTAATCTGACGCGCTCCCGAGATAGCATCGCTATAACCTACGGTCACCGAGGCCGAGTTCTCGAACGACTCGGCGAGCGAGCAGCACGCCATCTTACAGAGACCTGCAAACGATATCTGCTCCTGACGTGTGATTCCGCTTGTCTTAGCATAGTTACCCCTCTGCTGGCCCTCGATAACTACCTCGTCGATACCTACTGCCGAGGGTGTTAGCTCGATCGTGATGTTGTTGAGCTCCTTATTGTCGATAACCATCTCTACGACATCGTAGCCGAGGTAATCGATAACAAGAGTCTCGAAACCCGACACCCTCTTGATTGAGAATGTGCCATCAACGGCTGTTGTTGCACCGGCTGTTGTATTCTTCCAAAAGAGCGATGCACCGATAAGAGGCTCTCCATTCGTGGCATCTACAACCTTACCTGTTAGTGTGCGCTGCGCAGATGCCACGAAGGGCATGCACAGCATGATGATAATTGATAATACTATTGATTTTTTCATTTTTACTCCGTTTTTGGTTTACGTTGGGTTGATTTTTGGCTATTATAGCCTCAGCCGAATACGGAGTACCGTACTCGGATATTATGCCAAAACGGGAGGTGCTCGAAGAGCCCTCGTAGAGATATATGCCGCCCTCAGCGGCGTAGATTCATCGCCCGAACCTCGGGCATAAATCGTCATTACATTACTCTCACACTCAGAGTCGGCCGTTATCACAACTGCCGATGAGAGAGCCATAGCCATAGCTGCAAGTAGGCGCACATCGCCACGCTGCACGTTGGTAGCGCAGAAACTCTGATTATCCTCGAGAATGGGATGGTGATGACCGCAACAATCCTGCGTAAAGGCAAGGTTTGCACAGCTGCACGCCTCGTCGTGGCAACACAGCTTCTCGACGTGGCCGTGATGCTTGTCGCACATGAGCACCGAGAGCGATGAGAAGAGGCCCGCGGTAATATATATCACCGCCAAAAGCATCGCACACAAAACTCTCCTCTGATTCATCTTCCCGCTGCTACGATATAAACTTAATATTCAGAAGATTACTCCTCCAACAAACCGCACTCGTCAAGCTTATTGACCCAACGCGATGCGTCGCGCTGAGCTACCTCATCGTCGATACCGTAATACTCCTCCAAGAGGTTGGCAACAGTATCCACATCGAAACTCTTACCTTCGAGGGCATTCCATAGATAGAGGGCACTCTCATTTAGAGAGATGATACGTGTAAGGTCGCTAAACGAAGCTCCCTGCATGATGACAACGTGCTCGCCTGCCATCTCACGAACTTTGAACTGCTCTTTAATCTTCATCTATTTTCGCGTATTTCGCCGCAAAGTTAATAACTTTTTCTCGAATCGCAACAATTTTACATATCTTTGTAGTGTGAAACAGTGCGAATTGAGAGATAAAGGCCCATCTATGACAATAGATGAGGCTCTGAAAAAGTGGTGGGGATACGACAATTTTCGACCCATGCAGCGCGAAATTATCGAGTCGATACTCTCGCGTCGCGACACCCTTGCCCTTATGCCGACAGGAGGTGGAAAGTCGCTAACCTACCAAGTACCCGCGATGGTTATGGAGGGGTTGTGCATAGTTATCACGCCTCTCATTGCTCTAATGAAGGATCAGGTCGATAATCTGCGCTCGCGAGGTATTTCGGCCGTTGCCGTACACTCGGGTTTGGACTCTCGACGTATCGATATCGCCTTGGATAATTGCGCATATGGCGATGTTAAGCTTCTCTACATCTCCCCCGAACGCCTTGCCACAGAGGCCTTTCGAGTGCGACTTATGCGCATGAACGTATCGCTAATCGCGGTCGATGAGGCGCACTGCATCTCGCAGTGGGGCTACGACTTCCGACCTTCATACCTACGCATTGCCGAGGTGCGCAGCATTGTGCCCGACGCCACAATCCTCGCCCTCACAGCCTCGGCCACAGAGCGCGTATCGGAGGATATCATGCGCCACCTAAAATTCTCGAAGCCCCATATTCTGCGTTCGAGCTTTGCCCGACCCAATCTCTCGTATGCCGTACGCATGGTCGATGATAAGTATGGACAGTTGTTGCGTGTGATAAGCGGCGTCGAAGGCTCGGGAATTGTCTATATGCGCTCTCGCGAGGGGTGCGAAGAGATGGCCGAGAGGTTGCAGCACGACGGTATAAATGCCAAATTCTACCATGCAGGGTTACCCACACTCGAACGCGCTCTGCGCCAAGAGGAGTGGGGCAGCGGAAAGGTGCGTGTGATGGTGGCAACCAACGCCTTCGGTATGGGTATCGACAAGAGCGATGTTCGTTTCGTAATCCACTACGCCATGTGCGACTCTTTGGAGGCCTACTATCAAGAGGCGGGGCGTGCAGGGCGCGACGGAGAGCGCAGCTACGCCGTGCTTCTCTCAACCAAAGAGGATGCCGAGCGCATCGAGCGACTATTCAAAGCGGAGTTCCCGCCTATTAGCGATATCAAGAGTATCTATGAGCAGGTGTGCAACTATCTGCAAATAGCCATAGGCGACGGCTTTGGCGGCTCGTTCATATTCAACATCTACGACTTCTGCCACCGCTATCGCCTGTCGCTAAACAAGGTCACAAGTGCCCTCAACATCTTGGAGCAGAACGGTTATATGATGCTCTTAGACGAGAGCGACAACCCTGCGAAGCTGATGTTTACATGTAGCCGCGACTCACTCTATAAGCTCAACGCCGGAGGCAACGACATGGACCTGATGCTACGCACAATACTGCGCATGTACAACGGCGTTTTCAGCCACTTCCGCTCTATCGACGAGCTACACATCGCAGCCACCTCGGGGCTCAGCAGCGAACGTGTACACGACCTTCTGAGGATGTTGTGGAGGATGCACGTTATACGCTACATACCCGCAACACGCTCCCCGATGATACACCTCTCGACAGAGCGTCTGCCCACTACCGACCTATATATCGCCCCCGAGACCTACCGCCACCGCTACGCCTTGGCCGAGGAGAGGTTTCGAAGCATGCTCCACTATACAACACAGTTAGAGGAGTGTCGTAGCACGGTTATCGAGCGATACTTTGGCGATAACGAGGCAAAGCCCTGTGGCGTATGCGACATCTGCTTGAAGAGGCGCAAGTTAAAGCGCAACAACGCCAATATCGAGGCGCGCATATTGGAGCTTCTCACTAATTCACCGCTAAGCGTCAAGGAGGTTGCCGCCACCATTGAGTGCAACATTGAGATTATAGTCGAAACGATAGATAAATTGGTGCGTCGCGGTAAAATTTGTATAGATTCGGACTCGAAACTCAAAATTATTGAGTAACTTTGCGGCTCGACTGCAAAGAGTAAACCTTAGAATAGAGAAGATGCTGTTTCAAGCAACCATAGACAATGATAGCGTCGCTACGCTGCCCGCCGCCCGCTTCGATGGCCGCATTGTGGTTGTCGATAGCGAGGAGCTAATGGCTGAGGCATGCCGCGAGCTATCCCGCGCCGAGGTCATAGGCTTCGACACCGAGACGCGCCCCTCGTTCCGCGCCGGCGTAAGCTATAAGGTGTCGCTCTTGCAACTATCCACGCTCGACACATGCTACCTATTCCGCCTATGTCGCGTACGTTTGGATAACCGCCTACTCAAAATTTTGGGCTCACGCCGCATCCTTAAAGTGGGAGCGAGCGTTGCGGGCGATATACGTTCCCTACACGCTCTGCGAAGCTTTAAGGCCGATGGTTTTATCGACCTTCAAAACGAAGCCGAGAGGTGGGGCATCGAGGAGAAGAGCCTGCGTAAGCTCTCGGCAATAGTCCTCGGCGAGCGCGTGTCGAAGGCTCAGCGACTAAGTAATTGGGAGGCCGAGATACTCACTCCGCAACAACGCGACTATGCTGCTACCGATGCTTGGGTATGTATCCGCATACTCAACGAGTTACAACGCCACAAGCCTAATGGTGGAGAACTCGCCGTAATGCACTTCGCCGAGCAGGAGGAGCCTCCGAAGAGTCACAATAAGCGTCGTAGGCAGCATCGCCACCACAGCAGAACAGGCAACCAAGGCGAGCAGATACCCGCCGAGCAGCAGTAACCGAAATAGTAAAAACTAAGATATGGGAGATAAGTTAAGTATCGTCGCGCTACGTCGCGGAAAGGAGGAGTCGCTCGCACGACGTCACCCGTGGGTATTCTCGGGAGCTATCGAACGCATCGTCGAGGGTAGCAAGCCCCTTGCCGAGGGCGACGTTGTCGATGTTGTTACCAAGCAGGGCGATTTTATCGCACGCGGCCACTACCAGATAGGCTCTATCGCTGTGCGAGTCCTCAGCTTCGAGCAGGAGAGTATCGACCAGAGGTGGTGGAACGAGCGTATAGCCCGCGCCAAAGAGCTCCGAGAGAGCTTAGGCATGGTCTGCAACGAAGCTACGACATGCTATCGACTGATACATGGCGAAGGCGACCTTCTACCCGGCCTTGTAGTCGATATATATGGCTCATCAGCCGTTGTGCAGTGTCATTCGGTGGGTATGTACCACTCGCGCCACGCCATTGTCGAGGCTATACGCGAGGCCTATGGCGAGGAGATCACGGCTATCTACGACAAGAGTTCACAAACCCTACCCTTCAAGGCTGAGCTCGGAGCTATCGACGGCTATCTGTGGGGACGATGCGAGGAGCGAGAGAATATCGTCTTGGAGAATGGTCTCAAATTCAAGGTAAACTGGGAGGAGGGGCAAAAGACCGGCTTCTTCATCGACCAGCGCGATAACCGCGACCTGGTACGTCGCTACGCCCGTGGTCGCCGAGTGCTCAACACCTTCTGCTATACGGGAGGTTTCTCGGTTGCTGCTCTTGCAGGCGGTGCCGAGGAGGTTGTCTCTATCGATCTCTCGGAGCGCGCTGTAAAGTTAGCGGAAGAGAACGTAAGGCTAAACTTTGGCGACGAGGCCAAGCATCAGGCAATAGCGTGCAATGCTGTTGAGTATCTGAAAGATATAGACGACCGTTTCGATCTTATCATCCTCGACCCACCAGCCTTTGCCAAGCACCACAAGGTGTTAGGCAACGCTCTGCAAGGGTACAAAAAGATAAATGCTCGCGCCCTGCAACGCATCCGCCCGGGAGGTATTCTCTTTACCTTCTCGTGCTCACAGGCTGTAAGTCGCGACCTCTTCCGCACAACGATATTTACTGCGGCGGCCATCGCTGGTCGCAAGGTGCGTATCATCGGACAGCTGACACAACCAGCCGACCACCCTATCAACATCTACCATCCCGAGGGGGAGTACCTCAAAGGGTTGGTTGTCTATGTCGAGTAAAAGATAACGAGATAAACTGTTGAGATAATGAAAAGATTGATTATCATTGCACTATGCGCCACGTTTGGAGCTGCATGTGCCGGTAGCGAGAGTCCTAAAATTGACGAGCAGAATGCTATGAACGCCGCCTACGACCTAAGCTACGAGCTTGCCACACGCGTTGTCGAGGCCGAGAGCTACGAAGCCTTTGTCGCTGCACGCGCCGAGTTGGAGTCCTATGAGGAGGCCTTCCGCCACGATATTGGTGGCCAGGAGTGGGTAATATTTGTCGAGGAGTCGAACCTTATTCTTAACCAAAATTAGAGATTTGTGCCATGAAGAGATTTCTTACTATATCAGCATATATCGTACTCGTTGCCATAGTGCTCTTCGCCTCGACATGCGAGAGCCATGTGACGATTACCACCCCCGAGAAGGATGCGACCATACTCAAAAAGATGGCATCGACAATTCGTAGCGAGGCCGACCTTCGCGATGTTGAGAATCTTGCCCGCAAATATGAGATTGCCTACCGTAACTCTATCAACGTAGCTACAGCTCTCGAATACAAGCGTTTGGTTGAACCTATCCTTGTCGAGGCTGGCGATCGTCGCGACGCCATACGCGAGGAGGAGGAGGCTAAGGCGACTATGCTCGCCAAGTTTGAACAGAACTTGGAGGATAGAGAGCGTGCTTGGAGCATGAAAATAGGCTCGAAGAGCGAGGCTCAAGCGATGCTTGCCGATAATAACAAAAAGATTGAGAGCTTGAAATCGGATATAGAGGCAATGGCTCAGCGTAAGGAGGACTTGGCCACCGAGATTGTTGAACAGGGTTATCCAGAGGCTCTACTTACTGAGCTTGGCAAGCTCGAAGATGAGATTGCCTCGATAGAGCTCTCGATAGCCGACATTGAGCATGAGAATAGTATTATTATCTTGTCGCGCAAACTACAATATGGCGAAGATATTGAGGCTGAGGTTGTAATGGAGTCTGCTTCGGAGAGCGTGAAGGCGGCAGAGCCCAACGTCAATATCATTATCGAGCCTATCGAAGAGCGTATCTACGAGGAGTCGTTTTAGTAGGCAGAGCTATAATAATAAGATATGAGGGGTCACATCAAATTTTGAAGTGATCCCTCATATTTTGTCAATCTCCACGACTTTGTATAACAAACTCCACCGAGTTGAAAGCATACTCCTCGATGTGGCCGTCACGTCGCTCCAAACGTAGCTCACCCGAGGGCATGACTCCGCGAATAGAGGCCTCGAACCTATCGCCCGAGGGCAAAGCGTATATGTGCCACTCGTCGAGCCTATACATAAGCTCGCGATAACTTCGTTGCACAAGTTCCTTGCCGCCTCGTTCTAACACTGAGTACCAACGAGATAACGCCTCAACAAAGCGTTCTAACACCTCCTCGCGGCTCACCTTACGGCCGAGTTCCACAGCAAGGGATGTAGGATTGGGTAAATCGGCAGGAAAGAGCCTCTGATTAACGTTGATACCTATGCCCACAATGCTTCGCTCGATGCGCTCCGAGGATAGCGACTGCTCGATAAGCACGCCGATAAGCTTCCTATCCTCGACATATATATCGTTAGTCCACTTTATACGGCACTCAACGCCAAAATCGCGCATCGCCTCAACAAGAGCGAGAGCCACCACCTCCGAGAGTAAGAACTGCTCGACAATAGGCAGGAAATGAGGTTTAAGCACCACCGAAAAGGTGAGATTCTCGCCCTCGCGGCTATGCCACAGGTGTCCTCGCTGACCTCGACCGGCACTCTGTTGCTCGGCCCAGACTATATCCATATGGTCGTAGCGAGGGTCGCGGGCATCGTCGTTTGTCGAGGTGCTATACGGTTTATGCTCTATCATAATGAATATTGGTTAAATATGTTGGTAAAGATACGAAAAATCCTGCAAAAAGGGTTATCTTTGCAGAGAATATAACTTTTAAGATTTATGACAACCGCAACACGAGGCATATTAACTCTTATCGGTATAGCCCTGCTCGCGACGGCGTGTGGCAACACCAAACGAAGCATTGAGAGCAAAAAGGAGGAGCACGGCAAGGTGGTAGCCAAGCTCTATGACTACCGCATAATTAAGGAGTACCCACACTCCGCAGAGAGCTACACCCAGGGGCTTCAATACTTCGACGGTGTGATGTGGGAGAGCACCGGTCAAGAGGGCGAGTCGCATATTCTCACTACCGACCTCATAACAGGCCAGCGCAATATCCTTGCATCGCTCGACGACGACGAGTTTGGCGAGGGCATGACAATCCTCCGTGATAAGATATATCAACTCACATGGACCTCACACAAGGCATATATCTACACCATGAAGGGCGAGCTCGTCGATACGCGCTCCTATCGTGGCGAGGGTTGGGGTCTAACCACCGATGGCGAGAGCCTATACCTCTCAGACGGCACATCGACAATACGTCGCATCAACCCCGAGACCTTTGCCATCGAAGAGTCGATATGCGTCACGTTGGATGGCGAGCCTCTGGACTACATCAACGAGTTAGAGTGGGTCGAAGGCCATATTTGGGCAAACATATACCTCACATCTGCCATTGTTGAGATAGACCCCAAGAGCGGTGCGGTGATAGGATATATAGAGATGCCCGAGCTCCGCTTCCGTCTCGAAGATAACCCCGAGGCCGAGGTGCTTAATGGCGTGGCTTACAACGCCGAGAGCGGACACTTCTACGTCACAGGCAAGGATTGGAACCGCATCTTCGAGATAGAGATTGTAAAATAAGCAGTAACCGAAAAACGATAGTATAATGATCAACGTACAAGAGCGCATAGAGGAGCTTCTGCAACGACATATCCTTGTTGCCGACGCAGCCATAGGCACAACACTCGTGGGCAATAGACGTAATATCTGCCCCGATACGCTATCAATCACCGATGCGGGGCGTGTTGCAGCGATGTACGACTCCTCGATTAAGGCGGGAGCTCGCCTCATTACGACCAACACCTTCCTCTCAGACCCGCTGATGCTCAAGGAGTGTGGTGTGGAGTACTCGACCACCGAGATTGTAAAGGCCGGCATGTCGTTGGCACGCGAGGCTGTCAGTCGAAACGAGAAGGAGGTATTTATCGCAGGCTCCATCGGTCCATCGACACGCAATATTTCGCTATCCACGGATATAACCGAAGAGGAGCTCCGCACATCCTATCGCACTCTTATCGAGGCCCTTGCCGACGAGGGGGCCGACCTATTTCTTATCGAGAGCATTACCGATGTGCGTAATGCCGAGATTGCTGCCGAGATTTGTCGTGAGGTAGCTCCCGAGCGACCTATTATCTTCTCGGCAGTACTCTCTAAGATCGGAGGCCTTCTGCTCTCGGGTCGCACCATCGAGAAGTATGTCGAGGATGTGGAGCGTTTCGAACCGTTGGCAATAGGTTTCAACTGCTCGACGGGTGTGAAGAGTGTGGTGGACAACATCGAACTGCTCACACGCTACACCTCTCGACCCACCTACTGCTCACCCTCGGCAGGTATTCCCGATAAGCAGGGTCGCTACCCCGAGAGTGTGAAGCGACATACCGAGACCCTGCGCACGGCTGCCGAGCGCGGACTTCTAAGCATTGTGGGCGGCTGCTGTGGCACAACGAGCGACTATACGCGTAGCGTCGCACAGATGGCCCGCCACTATAAACCCCGTAAACGAGAGTAGCGATGACAACCATGATAGAGTTTCGCCGAGAGCTGCACCGCCACCCCGAGTTATCTTTCGAGGAGCAACATGCGCAGCAATATATCATCGAGCAGCTGACTGCGGCAGGTATCGAGTGTAGCAAGATTGCCGGCACGGGTGTTCTTGCCCGCATTGAGGGGAAGCGCGGCAACTCGCGTCGCGCCGTGGTGCTTCGTGCCGACATCGACGCCCTACCCATAAACGAGCTTAACGACATAGCGTTTAAGTCGGAGAATAAGGGAATTATGCACGCCTGCGGCCACGATATGCATGCGGCAATGCTCTATGGCGTGCTTCTGAACATTAGTCGAGAGCGCGACTTCGAGGGTACGCTCTTTGGCATCTTCCAGCCCGGGGAGGAGCTTAACCCGGGAGGTGCATCGCTCGTACTTGCCGAAGAGCCCTTCGAGGGCTACAATGTGGCCGCCGTGATTGGGCAACATGTTGATTCGCGCCTCGAAGTTGGCGAGGTAGGCATCTGCCCGGGCGAGTTTAT
>JAZNDK010000057.1:0-30604 GCA_045588005.1 Alistipes sp.
GACGGTGTGCATAAGCAAACTGCAAACCCTTCTCGACAGTGTTTTTCGCAACTGTCCATACGTTTCCCCTTGAACCAAAGTTACCCTTGGCAAGTTTCAAAACCTTCTTTCTTCTTGCGCGTGACGCAACAGCGTTTACTGAACGTGGCATAAATTAAAAGTTTTTGATAGAGCTGATAGCGGTGTGATTCTCTCCCACTCTTTGGGGCTATTGCGCTCCGTTGTTAGTTAAAAAAATCTAAATTTTGCTACTGCTTTTAAGCTTGGCCCGAATTATTTAACGAGCAACTGCTTGATCTTAGCCTCGTCGGCTGCAGATACGATACCCGAGTAGCAGAGGTTACGCTTCTGCTTCTTAGTCTTTTTTGTCAGGATGTGACTGTGATAAGCGTGCTTACGCTTGATCTTACCTGTGCCGGTGAAAGAAAAACGCTTCTTCGCAGCGGCATTTGTTTTCATTTTTGGCATAGTTCGAAAAAGTTAAATTAGTTAATAATAGCGTGCAAAGGTAAAAATAAAAATCCATATTGCAAAATTACCCTGCAAAAATATTTCATCATATCGCAAGCCGAAGGAGTGAGTCACAAAAAAATGTACTATCTTTGCACAAGAAAAAACCGAGTAATAAAACAAAAGTACGATGAGAATAACCAAGTTTTTTGCGCTATCACTCATGATTTTCTTCGTCACAGGCTGTTTCCCTGAGGAGGAGGTCAAAGAGTACCCCGAGTTGGAGAGTTTGGAGAATACACTATGGTATAGCTACAACGGAGATACGGCTACCTACTACGACGTACATTTTGACACTGCCACCGATGGTGTTATGGTTGGTTACAATAGCGAGGAGCGTGTCGAGGAGGTGTCACGCGAGGAGTTTGACTACACCTTCGACCCCGTGATAGATGTCGTAACACTAAGCTTTATCGATGGTGCAAGCTATGGCGGTATTCTTGTGCCCAAGGGTGAGTTCCAGATTAGCGAGATTGATGTCTATATCATCCAACTATACGAGGTTGATGAGAAAGGCGAGATAATCTACACTCCCGATGGTCAGATGAAATCTACCCTCCTCTTCTGGAAGGAATAAGACAAGCAATGGAATAGAGTATGGGCTGGCTAAAAAGTAATTTAACTAGCCCATACTATGAAGTGACCCCAAAAGTTTGGACAAAAAAC
Organism: Alistipes sp.; assembly: GCA_045588005.1. Classification (GTDB taxonomy): domain Bacteria; phylum Bacteroidota; class Bacteroidia; order Bacteroidales; family Rikenellaceae; genus Alistipes. Next base: position 1,177 of record JAZNDK010000057.1, read on the forward strand.
TTTTGGGGTCACTTCATGTGTATTGTTTCTGGAATATTGGCGACATACATTCTGAAATATTATACATGATAAGTATTGGACAGTTTAGAAAATTTTTATATTTTTGTATGTCGTATGGCGTTATGACATACAATTACATATTTTTGATGAAAGTGTAGTAGCTTTTATCCCTTTTGGAAATCTGGAAAATTTCAATGCACAAGGGTAGGCAACACGCTCGTCACTTCGTATCTTATAGGCTGGGGCTCTACCCCACGCTATGATACGAGTGTGGGGTATTGTTTATTTGTGCATGGTATTCCAGAACCACCAAAAGATAAACATAACGACTCCACACTTTCTTATTTATATATAGCTTGACTCACAGATTGACGGATTTATTAACTCAAATACATGATACCTATGAGAACCTATCTAACAATTACCGTCGTACTCCTGACACTACTTTCAGGTTGTGCGAACTATGACGAGGCCATCGAAACCATTAATGGCCGTCTTGACAACATCGAAGGAGTACAAATCAACTCCTTGCAATCTCAGATTAACGCTATTAATAAAACCATTCCAGAGTTAGAAAAAACTCACAAAGAATTACAGGGTTACATCGTAGAGGTGGAGACATCTGTCAATAACCTTGATAATGTCATAGGCGAGGTTAATAGCGAGATTAAGAGTATTGAGAAAGAGATCAAAGAGAGTATATCATCAACAAAAACCGATATTCTTGCTCAATTAGATGCTCTAAACACAGATATCGACATTGAGATAAATCAGCTCAACACAGCCATCACCACTCTTGAAGAGAAGAGTAGCTCGATAGAGAAAAAGGTTGATGAGATGAAAATGTATATTGATAACGAGATACAAGGCACAACTGACTGGGCTACACAAACATTTGCGACACTCGAACAACAGAACGAGATCGCTAATGAGATTGCAGCTATTAAGGCTCAAATAGAGTCTATAAATGAGAGTATCAAAACATTTGAAACTAGCATCAAGGAGTCCGTAGAAGAGGCTGTTGCTGAATCTATGGAGTCTCTAAACTATACGCTCAATAAGAGGATAAATGAAATTACTTCTGCCTACACAACTGCCATTGAGGAAGCCTCTGAGAAGATCACCTCAGCATATACCGAGGCCATTGCAAATGCTATTGCAGCCTCAGAAGAGAGCTTACAACAATGGGTAAGTGATCAACTTTCGGGCTACTATACTATCATCGAGATAAACAACATGTTCTCAAGCATAGAGCAAGAATTTAATGGAAAGTTAGAGAGCCAAAAGGCATATTTGGACAATCTCATCAATGAGTTATCTGAATCACTTACCAAGAATATAGCCGACAATAAGGAGCTGATAGACAATTTACGCGAGGACCTATCATCGGTTCAGGATGCGATTGCCACAAATAAGTTGGCCATTACTAATAACGCGGAACAAATTTCGGCAAATGCCTCTAAGGTCATTGAGAATGCTCAATTTATTGCAGAAAATAGCGACGATATTGCAGCAAATGCCGAGAAGATTGCCGAGAACAAATCGCTCATCGAGGCTAATACAGCTCTAATAAGCGAAAATAAGGAGACGATATCTAACCTATCGGCAGATATTGACATAAACACTACAACAATAGCCAAAAACGCCGAAGAGATTGCTAAAAATGCCTCTTTAATCTCGGCTAACGCAACGGCGATAGGCAATAATGCACAAGCTATATCTGAGAATTCATCGGCTATTGAACAACTAAAAACCAACCTTAGTGCTACTGCTACTGAGATAACCGCAGCATACCAACAGGCTATTAGTGAAGCTATTAACACTAATAATGGCATTATAACCAAAGCTATTGCATCAGAGATAGAGAGTGTAAATACCCGCATCGACAACGAGATATCGACTGTCAATAGCACAATCGAAGCTATTAACAATCGCGTTACGGCCATTGAGAGTGAGGTAAAAAGCATCAAACAGGCGATAAACACTATTCAATCCGACATCTCTGAGCTTCAAGATCAGATAGCCTCTATTATGTCTCGCATACAATCCATAGAGTATATACCGAGATTCTCGGATGGTGAGGTTACGATGTATTACAACAGCCAATCCGGTACGATCATCGCAGGAACAGCTATCTTAGACTATGAGGTTCACCCCGCATCTGCTGCTACTGAGCTAATTGCGGTATGGGAGGATGCTATAAATATCAAAGCGGTATATACACAGACCCGTGCCATAGACTTTGTCTCTCTGTCAATTGTAAATATTGAGGAGGCTGACGGCATATTAACCATTGAGGTTTCGGGATCAGAGCTTAATTTAGACTTTTTCAGAGGTGATATAGCTGCCGATGTGCGTCTCGAAGTTTCGGATGGCAACAACCAGCTCACAACAGATTATGTAGGCCTCAGACCTTGGTCCACTGATAAGATATACATTGCCGACGACTCATTCAAGAGCTACCTACTAGCAAACTACGATATAGACACCGACGGAGCCATATCTATGGATGAGGCTGAAACCATCACAAATATTACCATACCATCGGCCTCGCCAAAGGTTTGCTCTCTGTCGGGCATTGAGTATTTCGCAAATCTAACATCGTTGGATTGCTCTAACAACTCCATTGAGAAGGTTAATTTAACACATAATACAAATCTAACCTCTCTCAATATCAGCGGTAATGGGTTATCATCTATTGATTTATCCAAATGCACAAAATTAGAGCGCGTAGATTGCTCTAACAATGCTATATCGTCATTAGACCTAACCAATGTGATTGCACTAGAACATCTCTACTGTAGCGAAAACGAGATATTATCTCTAAATCTATCCAATAACAAGGCATTGTCTATCTTAGACTGCCATGACAACCAGCTTACAAAGCTAAATTTAGCGGCTAATGATGCAGTAGTAGTATTGGATTGTCATGAGAACAATCTAACGACATTAGCGGTTGATAGCCCTAAATTATCTTCGCTTGATTGTTCGAATAATAGTCTTACCAATCTATCGCTTTCGCTACTCGAAGAGTTAGCCATACTAAATTGCTCACACAACCAACTATCTACATTGGATGTGGCAATATGTACCGGTCTAAGATCATTGGATTGCTCGTTCAACAATCTAACGACTCTCAATGTTAGCGGCAATGCCCTGCTCGCGACTCTCAATTGTTCCAACAACGAAAACCTTGCAGAGGTATGGATGAAGGATATAATACAGCAGGCGGCTATTGATACCACAAAAGATGAAGATACGACTATTTGCTTCCATAACGGAGGAATATACTTCCCCGATGTAAATCTTCGCAGTTATATATTGACCAACTACGACGATGATGAGGATGGTGTAATTAGCGTGTTAGAGGCCGAGAATATCACGTTGGTAAATTGTTCGGGCAAGGAGGTTAGCGACCTTACGGGACTCAAACATTGTCCCAATCTACAAACCCTCGACTGCTCAAACAACTCTATTGTCAATATCGATCTTGCAGAGTTACAGAATCTGCAAACACTCCGAATCTATGGCAATCCCGTGGAGTATATCGACATAACCAATTGTACAGGATTAACATTCCTCTATGCTCTTGATGCAACAAACAACGCGCTATCTGTCGCATCTCAAATAACTCTTGATGGTTACAATCTATCAGATAGTCTTACCCTTTGCTCAACGGGTATATCTCGAAATATAGTTAGTATCAAGAGTTGCGAAACACTCACTACGCTTGATGTAGCGAATAGTGGAGCCGATACGCTCTATTGCGACAGTTGTACCGCGCTCACTACTATATCTTATCCTTTGAACTTGCGCTATCTAAGCTTAGACTACTGCTCGGCTATCGAGCTTGATATTACGCCACTAACATCACTCGAGTATCTGTATGCACGATATTGCAATCTCTCGTCTGTTAATCTGCTTCAGAATACCGAACTTACGACCTTAGACTTAGCCCATAATAACCTAACTAAGGCCAATACCACAGCAAACACCAATCTCACACTGCTCAATTTGTCTTATAATCAACTCTCGGCGTTAAACGTTCGCGACAATATCGCTCTTACGCATCTTATCATAGATAATAATGCCGATATCTCGATTGTTGATTTAAGATATAATACAGCACTCGAATTGTTGTGTGCTTCGGGGTTGGCTATCACCGATATAGACCTCACCGCCAATACAGCACTCAAATGGGTGTCTCTCCTTGATGAGAACCTTACCTCGGTTTTAGGGCTACCTGCTACGGCCTCACGGGGTCTTGTCTATCGCGAGAAGACACAATATACTACGGGCCGCATGATATCACTTACCGAAAAGTGTGACGATTGGACTACCATGAAGACTTGGTGTCGGAACTACGGTACAGATTGGTATATGCCATCACGCGCCGAGCTCAAGGAGATATACACAAACATTAGTTACATCAACTCTACTCTTACGGCATTTAACTTTGCGGTGATTAGAAGTAATTATTATTGGTCAAGCACACGAAATTATAATTATAACTCCTACTACTACTACAACATAGATATGGGAGATGGAGATGAAGATTCAGACCCGGACTACTATAATCTTTATGCCCGTGCAGTATTAGCATTTTAGCTAATAACTACCACCCTAAATTAGGTGGTAGTATAACAGCAGATGGGGATGACTAAAAAGTAAATTTGTCATCCCCATTTTATCAGGAGGTTGAATAAAAAGATGTAGTTTTAGGCTTGCGAAGCCCGAAAAAGCGGAGTTTACTAAGCGTAAATGAGCATTGTGAGGGCGAGCGTAACGACAAAATACACTTTTTATTCAGCCTCATCTCTTTGTCGTTGTATAACACTTACAGCTCCACCTTGAAGATAAGCTTGCGCACCCTACCCTCGCCAATAAGCGGGGCGTGTGCATCCTCGGGAAAGAAGATGGTGAATTGTCCGGCATGTAGTCGATATACCGTCTGTGGAGTATCCCGATAGAAGAGAATATCGCGCTCGGTGTCAAACTCCCCCTCGGCATTACAACACTCGCTGCGCTGCCTCCAACCGAACGACTCCTCGCCCTCGACAACGAGTTGAACATCGATATAGCGATTATGCACCTCCAACGCGGCCTGCGACAACGGGCGTAAGTCGGTGTAAGCAACATTTACATAGAGTCTATCGCCATCGATATCGTGGCGACCCTCCTCCAACGAGGCTATATCGTTAGCCTCGACATAGGCTGCGATACTTCGCATTGCGGGAAGCAACGATAAGTAACGCTCCGTATTATCTATCGAATCGAGAATCATCGCAGAAACTATTTATCAAACTTCAAACGCACCATAACAGGGAGGTGATCCGACGCACTTGCCTTCTCATTGACGTAGTACGATAGCGAGGTCATACCCTTAGAGTGCAAGACGTAGTCGATACGTAGAATGCCGTGCATAGGTCGGAAGGTGTAGCCGTAGCCACTACCCTGCTCTTCGAAGCTATCTACAAGGTGCTCCGAAAGGCGACGATATACAAACGACATCGGAACGTCGTTAAAGTCGCCGCATACGACATGTTCATAAGGCGTAGCATCGATAACCGAACGCAGCGTATCGACATGCTCGGCACGAATTGCCGAGTTACCGGCTATGCGATCTACAATGCTTACAATACGTTCGCCATCGTTAAGGATTTCGCCACTGTGTATATCATCGCGCTCCGACTCGGAGATATGCATCGAATTGAGGTGGTTGTTAAAGATACGCAGCGTATCGCTACCTATAACAATATCGCACCACTGCGACGTGCCGCGCTCCAAGCCGATAATGTCGCCTGTTGAGATGATTGGATAGCAACTGTATGTTCTGAGCACTACGTTGGTAAACTCCAAAGCATCGCTCTTATAGCATCTCTTATATCGACGGTTGAAGAGCGAGTCGAGACGCTCAACACCCTTTGTGTCACGCTTAAACTCCTGAAAGCAGACAATATCGGCCAACTCGTTACTGGAGAGATAATCTACAAGGCTGTCAATCATAGGCTCGTAGTTGTCGTTACTGAAACAACGCACGTTATAGCTCATAAGCGTAAACGAGCCCTTCTCGGCAGGCTCGACACCCTCGCGCATAACATCGAGGCTGTAGAAGTCGTTGAAACGCAGAATGCCCGGAAGTAAGACTATAAAGAGAACCAAGGCCATACGCCACCTGAGCATAACAATCCATAGCAACATACAGGCCGCCACACTGATAAAAAGGATAGGAGCAAAGATACCCACGATGGTCAGTGAACCAAACACCGATGGCGAGACATAAGAGGCCAGATATGCAATGACTAGCGCAACAGAGAAGGATAGCGAGACTGCTAAGAGCAGAATAAAGAGTAGGGTTCCGGCAAATGTTCTCTTGCGGCGTCGAGGCTTTGTGCCTCCATAAGGATTACTATTATACGTTTCCTTGTTTCGTGACATAAGAAGAGTGTGTATATCTGAGCTTAGGCTCTTTTGAGTTAATAGTTAATGTGTGTATCGATCTAAAAGTAGTAGTCGCCACGCTGTCTGTCGCGGTATCTCCACCATAAAAGCAGCAACCAGCCCCAAAACATACCTCCGAGGTGCGCAAAGTGTGCAACACTATCCATACGGCCCGAGATACCGAAGAAGAGTTCCAAGGCTCCATAAATTATCACAAACCACTTAGCCTTCATCGCCACAGGTGGGAAGATAAGCATGATAACGGCGTTGGGATGCATCATACCGAAGGCCAAGAGCAGGCCGAAGACAGCTCCCGAAGCACCCACGGTAGGGGTGCAGAGATAGTCCCAATAGGCGGGCGAGTAGTCGGGAAGACGAGCCAAGTCAATCTGTGCCATAGCCATCTGCACCAACGCAGCACCAACACCACAGACAATATAGTAGGCGAGAAACCTCTTCCAGCCCATCTCTATCTCCAAACCGCGACCAAACATCCACAGAGCAAACATATTGAAGAAGAGGTGCGAGAAACCTCCATGCATGAACATATAGCTCAGCGGCTGCCAGAAGTGGAAGAAGGGACTACTTACGGGAAATAAAGCGAAATATTCGTAGATAACGCTCTTATTGAGTAGTGTCATGGCTAAATATACAACCACATTGGCTATGAGAAGATTCATAACCACAGGAGGCGTTGTATTTTGCATTCGTATAGGTGACATATAATCTAAGTTTTATACTGAACTATATCTTCAATAGCTTTACTATATCTTCGATAGCTTTGCGGCAAGCTCCTCGGCACGAAGCTCAGCCATGATAGGTGCTCCCGAGGGCGAGAAGCTCACATCGTCGCACACCTCCAATCTCGCAAGTATTGCCTGAGCCTCCTCCCTACCAATATTACGGCCATAACCTGCACTCGCCTTACGCGCCATAAGGCTTGCCAGGCGACAACGCTCCTCATCGATAGGCATACTACCGGCATCGATACCGTGCAACAACTCGTAAATCAACTCATCCAAAGGTGTAGTCATATCCAACATCGCAGGGCGGCCCGTAACAGCGATAAGACCCTCGCCACGATACTCTACCTCGAAACCGAGAGCTGCAAACTCGGTGGCATGCTCCTCCATTAGTTCGTACTCCGAGAGAGAGAGAGTAAGCTCCTCGGCAAAGAAGAGTCGTTGGGTAGGTGCCGAGCCACAGCTTAGCGAGCTCAACAAATCTTCGTATAACACCCTCTCACGAGCTCTGCGCAGACTAACTACAACACATCGACCACCATAGGTAGCTACAGCATAACCCGACGGCAAGACCAAAAGCTGGTCAAAATGACGATTCAAGGCAGACATCTCCGACTCGATATATTCGAATGACTGTTGCGAGTCCTCGCTATACTCATCGTCAATATACTCTATAACCGAGGCTCGCGACGATTCGACAATCTTATAATCCTCAACAGCTTCGCTCGGCTCGTTAGCAACGTTGCCACCACGCGGCATAGCCCCATCATAGGGGACATCGAAGCCCGTAAACGGGACATCGGGCATAGGAGCGGTAGGGTCAATATACTCGGAGTTAAAGGGGTTGTACGACACGTTGGTCGCAGTACGCGGCTCCGTATAGTGGTCGCGTCGGCTACCCATAACAGGGATATCGACATGACCCTCCGAGGTAAAGTCCATCATTGGCACAGCACCCGTCTTGGCGAGTGTCTCGCGAACGGCTGCCTGTAAGATTTGCAGTATGACATCGTTATCGGCAAACTTTACCGTTGTCTTCTGCGGATGCACATTGACATCGACCTGCTCGGGAGGTACTGTTAGATATATGAAGTATGAGGGCTGACAACCCTCCGGAATAAGCTTATCGTAGCAACGCAGGATTGTGCGCTGCATAGCCGGCGACTGGAAATAACGACCATTAACAAAGAGATACTGCTCGTTGTTACGACGCTTAGCTGCCGCAGGGCGACCTACATAACCCTCAATCGTTACAACCGATGTGCTTACCGCGACATCCAACAAATTCTGCTTTACGTGACGACCTATCAAATCGACAATACGGCCCGCTCGGTTAGTTGGCTGCAACGAGTAGAGCAGGGCGTCGTTCTGCCTCAACTCGAACTCTACATCGGGGTTACATAGTGCCACGCGCGAGAACTCCTGCTTGATGTGCTGCGCCAAACGCGAGTTATCGCCATCGATAAACTTCCTACGCGACGGCACATTGTAGAAGAGGTTACGCACAATAAACTGCGAACCCTTGGAGCACGACACGGGCTCTTGACTACGGAACTCGCCACCGCTAATCTCAGTGAGCGTACCCACATCGTCATCCTCCTGACGCGTTCTAAGCTCCACCTCTGAAACTGCGGCAATAGAGGCTAAGGCCTCGCCACGGAAACCAAACGTATGCAGTGCATATACATCGTCGATGGAGCGTATCTTGCTCGTAGCATGACGGTCGAAGGCCATACGCGCATCAACAGCCGACATACCCGAGCCATCGTCGATAATCTGAATAAGATCCTTACCTCCGTTACGGAAATTCACACGCACACAACGCGCCCCCGCATCGAGGGCATTCTCCATCATCTCCTTCACCACATTCGATGGCGAATTGACCACCTCACCGGCGGCTATCTGATTGGCGACAATCTCGGGTAATAGTTGTATGCGGTTCATATCTAAATCTCTATCGCTCTACTCGACGGCCATCCTTAATCTCTACGTCGTCGTCATATATGGTAATCTCACCCACGGAGCTCTGCCACTCCTCAATCTCGTTGATAATCTCGGGCGAGAGGCTCTCAAACTCCCTGAAATCGATATCGGCATGCTGCTCGTGAAGTGTGATTGTAGGCTTAGCCAAGCTATCTACATCGGCAGCCTCAACGCTTGCAACCTCGCCGACAGGGCTCTTTTGTTCGTTTGCCAACTCCACAAAACCCATGATACGTGGCATGAGCACCACCAGTGCCACAACCACGAGTGCCATAGCGAAGACCAACGTACGCAAACCTCTTACTCCTCCTGCACCGCTCTCCTCGCGCGAAGCCTCACGTGCCTCACGCTGCGTGCGTATGTAACGCCCGGGGGTATAGGCAGCATCGTCATCTGCACTCGATGTACCATGCAGCTCACGCCTACGCTGCTCGCGTTGCTCCTTGACGGGGTCGTAGTGGCGCGGGATGTAGTTAAACTGCCTCGGCTTGGTCTTATGTGGTCTAAATATCGACATTGTTACAATCCTCTAAATCTATCTAAAAGTGTCGCTATCCACGCTCTTCAACCCTGAAAAAAACTCTTCATACGTTCCAAGATACTCTGATTCTCAGGCTCGGCAGCACGCTTGAAGTGAGGCTCTACAGAGAGCTGCTCAACAAGCTTGCGCTCCTCCTTGGTAAGCTCGTCGGGGATGGTGATATCGACAATAACCGTAATATCGCCCCTACCATAGCCATTGACACTCGGTAGGCCCTTGCCTCTTAGACGCAAAATCTTACCTGCGTGTGTGCCCGGCGCAATCTTAATGCGTGCACGGCCGTCGATCGTAGGAACCTCGACCTCGCCACCGAGGATAGCCGTAGTAACCGTAATATTGAGCTGATGCACAAGGTCGTTACCGTCGCGCACCAACTGCGGGTTGGGCTCCTCCTCGATAACAACCTGCAAATCGCCATTCTGACCTCCGTTACGCGCTGCATTTCCCTTGCCACGCACCGTGAGGGTCATACCCTCGGCAACACCTGCGGGAATCTTGACCTCGATAATCTCCGAGCCACGCTCCGTACCATCGCCGCCACACTTATCGCACTTAGCGGTTATGACACGGCCCGAGCCTCCACACGAAGGACATACGCTCTGTGTCTGCATACGACCAAAGAACGAGTTCTGCACCGTGACAACATATCCCGAGCCGTTACACTGCGAACAGGTCGAGTATGACGACGCATCCTTAGCTCCCGAGCCACCGCACTTATCGCAAGCTACGGTCTTGTTTATCTTCAATTTCTTGGTTACACCCTCGGCAATCTCCTGCAACGAGAGACGCACCGTGACGCGAATATCGCTACCTCGGTTTACCCTCTGTCCACGGCTGCGCGAACCTCCGCCAAAGCCGCCAAAAGCCCCACCGAAGATGTCGCCAAACTGCTCGAAGATATCCTCCATCGAGAAGCCACCGCCCGAGAAACCACCAAAGCCTCCGCCACCGGCAGCTCCACCCATACCGGCATGGCCGAAACGGTCGTAGCGGGCACGTTTATCTTGATTTGAAAGCACATCGTAGGCCTCGGCAGCCTCCTTGAACTTCTCCTCAGCCTCCTTATCTCCCGGGTTCTTGTCGGGATGATACTTGATAGCCGCCTTACGATAGGCCTTCTTTATGGTATCGGCATCGGCATTACGATCGACGCCTAACACCTCGTAATAATCTCTCTTTTCTGCCATATCTAATCTCTATTTCTCCATTCTTAGCCGAGCCTCGTTACTCGCCAACGACAACCTTTGCGTAACGTAACACATGCTCGCCAAGCTTATAGCCACGCTGCACACAGTCGATGACAAGGCCTCGCTTATCCTCGCCCGCAGCAAAGCGCGCCACGGCCTCCTGCTCATCCTCGTTAAAGGGCTTATCGACACACTCGATAGCGGTAATGCCCGCAGCCTGCAAGACGCTCTCAAACTTCTTCATGACGAGCTCCTCGCCCTGACGCAACGACTCGATATCGTCGCTCTTATGCGAGGCGACAACGGCTCGCTCCATATCATCCAAGATGGGGAGTATCGCCTTCCAAGCACCCTCGCAGCCACGCTCCACAAGATCCATCTTCTCCTTGACGGTGCGCTTGCGGAAATTGTCGAACTCAGCCTGCAAGCGCAGATACTTATCTCGCCACGCCTCGATCTGCTCCTCGGCTGTCGGCTCGGCTGACACTTTGTCACTATCAACGCCATCGGCGTCTGCCATAGTGTCGCTCGCCGAAGCGGCCTGATGAGCAGACTGCTCTGTAGCGGCCTGCTCCTCTTGCTTTATATCTTGCTCTTTTTCAGATGTTTGCTTCTTCATAAGTCCTCTTTTATTAAATATGTTCTACTATATTAGAACAAATTATATGCCTAAGATAAAGATTGTTGGTCGCTTCTCGATATCGGGGCGAGCCACGCGCTGCCACTCCTCGACGCTACGTGTCACGATAAGCTCGTTGGGCGAGGTAATATCGGCAGCCACGCTCAGACGCACGCTCCCCGAGAGAGTACGCACCAACCCCTCGAATAGCTTTACGTTGCGGTAGGGAGCTTCGATAAATATCTGAGCCTCACGCTCCTGACGAGCTCTACGCTCCAAAGCCTTGATGCGCTGACTACGCTCGGGCTCCTTGACCGGCAGATAGCCCACAAACGAGAACGCCTGTCCATTCTGTCCCGAGGCCATAAGTGCCATAAGTATTGACGATGGGCCAACAAGAGGCACTACCCTCACACCGTGTCGATGTGCCAAGGCGACAATATCGGCTCCCGGGTCTGCAACACCCGGAACACCCGCCTCGGAGATCACACCTGCCGAGCGACCCGCAAGCAGAGGCTGCAACATACGCTCGATATCGGTCTGCGAGGTGGTATGCTCGTTAAGTTCAACAAACTCCAACTCCGAGATAGGCCTCTCCACCCCAGCCTTCGAGAGAAAGCGGCGTGCCGAACGGGTATTCTCCACAATGAAGTAGTCCAAGCTGTTCATTATGCGGCGGTTACCCTCGGGTAATACCTCCCACACCGACTCCCCATCCGAGATAGGGCATGGTATCATATATAACGTTCCTTTGCTCATTATCGCTCAGTGTAAATACGTTTAATACGCGCCGAGAGGGATGTCATCACCTCGTAGCTTATGGTATCGAGCACCTGTGCCATATCCTCCAACGTGTTACCTCGCTCCGCAGAGAAGATGGTAACCTTATCGCCCACCGAGACACCCTCGATACCGGTAATATCTATCATCGCGCTATCCATACACACGCGACCGATGATAGGTGCAGGCTTACCACCTACCAACACGCTCCATCTGCCATTGCCAAGATGACGATCAAGACCATCAGCATAGCCGATAGGTATTGTCGCTGTGACACTATCACGCTCCAGGCGTGCTGCACGGCCATAGCCGACACTCTCGCCACGGTGCAGATGCTTAATCTGCACTATGCGGGTACTCAGCGTAGCCACGGGGATAAGTCTATCGTTGTGCTCATAACCCAAGCCGTAGAGGCCAAGACCGAGACGGCACATATCGAAATGGGCCTTGGGGTGACGCTCGATAGCTGCCGAGTTGGCCAAGTGGCGCAGAGGCTTATAATCGAGCCACTCGATAAGCTGTGAGCTCATAAAGTCGAAGCGCGACACCTGCTCCCGCGTAAACTCATCCTCCGAAGCCATATCGGCACAGCTAAGGTGCGAGAATATCGAGGCTATGCGGAGCGCACTATCGCTATGCAGGGCGCGGCCCAACACATCGATATCATCCTCCATAAATCCGAGGCGGTGCATACCCGTATCGAGCTTGATATGTATCGGATAGTCGTTGCGATGGGCACGGTGTACCGCACGGCGAAACTCGTCGAGCGAGTGGAAGCTATATATCTCGGGCTCCAAGTCGTGTGATATCATCACATCGAAGCTATCCTGATCGGCATTAAGCACTACGATAGGCATGGTTATACCCTTCGAGCGCAGCGTAACGCCCTCGTCGGCAAAGGCGACAGCCAGATACTTAACCCCCTCGTGCTGTAACATACGCGCAACATCGACATCGCCCATACCATAGCTCCACGCCTTGACCATAGCCACTATGGGGTGGTACGGCGGAAGATGGCGGCGGAAGTAGTTCAGATTCTTCTTCATGGCCGCAAGATCGACCTCCAAGGTTGTGGTGTGGGTACGTCGCTCCAAGAGTCGGCTAAGACGCTCGAAACGGCTATCTCGGCTACCCTTAACCAAGATTACCGAGCCCGCCCATCGCTCCCTGTCGAAATTGTCGATAAGCTCCTCGGTGGTGTAGTAGAACGACGAGGTGCGATCGAACAACGCGCGGTGCGACATTATGCTCTCGCCCACGCCTATAAGATGATCGACACCCGCCTTCTTAACAGCCTCGGCAATACGACCATACAACTCGTCGGAGGGCATGCCACTCTGCTGAATATCCGAAATTACGGCAACACGTCGGCGACCCATAGACTGCACATGTAGTGCATCCAAGGCTACGAGCACCGAGTTGATATCGGAGTTATAGGTATCGTCGATAATCATCGAGCCATCGATACCCTCCTTCAATTCGAGGCGCATAGCCACATTTGCCGAGAATACCGCCTCATCGACATCGTAGCCCAGGTAGCGCATCAGAGCCGATACATGACAAGCATCGACAGTGAGTGCATCGTTAAGCTCCAAGAGGTCCTCCACAGCCTCAACACTGCTATCTATGAGCTCTCTATCGGCGTACCTCTCGCGGATGCGCCGCGCGAGAGCTCTATACTCGCTGCTGAATATTATGGTCTTGGCATTACGCGCCAAACACAACTTCTCGTCAATCTTATGCTCCATGGAGCTGAAATTTGCCGAATGAGCATCGCCGATAGAGGTAAAAAGAACTATATCGGGGCGTATCATACGCTCCAAACGCTCCATCTCGCCAGCCTCCGAGATTCCGGCCTCGATGAAGGCGACCTCCTCACCGCCCTCCAACATAAGTAGCGACAGAGCTACGCCGAGCTGCGAATTATAGCTCTTAGGCGAGGCAAACGAGCGCACCGTTTCGGGCATCGAACGCGAAGCCCACTCCTTGACGATGGTCTTGCCATTCGAGCCTGTTATGGCCACCACACGCCCTCCAAAGCGTGATCTGTGGTAGGCCGCCAACTCTTGCAGGGCAGCTATTGTCGAGCCTACGACAACCATACCACACCCCTTCATATCGAGCTCCACATCGCGCTCAGTAATAAAGGCTCTCACACCGCGCTGAAGCATACGCTCGATATAGTTGTGGCCATCGTGGTTCTTGCCGTCGATGGCCGCAAAGAGTACATCCTGCGACGAGAGCACACTTCGCGAATCGGTGGCTATGCCACTGATACGCAGGTCGCAGCCTCGCAACTCTCCGCCGACGATTTCGGCTATTTCCGACAATAGGTAATTCATATGTTGTATCGTTATTCACTTCTAAATCGTACCACCGTGATACCCGCGCCACCACGGTCGGCGTGGTCGTCGGCAACCGAGGCCACATCGCTTACCGTGCGCAAGTAGCGACGTATCTCCTCTTTAAGAGCTCCCGTACCCTTACCATGAAGGATTGTCACTCCCGAGACACCCACCATAAGCGCATCATCGACCAAATCCTCGACAGCCTGCAACGCCTCCGTAGCTCGCATACCGCGAACATCTATCGTGTCGCGGAAGTTCAGCTTGCGCTCACGAATATCTACCGACACGACGGTACGCGCCGTAGTTGGTCGCGTAGCCTGCTTAAACTCGACCGAGGTTATCGCTTTGAGCCTTTTAAGCTCCACCATAATCATCATCTGTCCAAAGGCTACCTGCGCCTTGCTACCCTTAATCATCTGCACCACACCCGGCACATCCTGACCCTCGATCTTAACCTTCGTGCCTACCTCAATCTTCTGCACCACAGGCTCGGGCTTAGCCACCACAGGCTCTACACCCCTCTCTCTATCGGCTGCTCGCTGCTCGCGACGCTCCCTACGTCGCGACAGACGCTCCATTTCGCGCTCGATGCGCTCATCTGCCGACCCCTTAGCATCGCCCATGCTCTCGGCAAAGCTCTCCATCTGCTTTCGAGCCATGCGCGTAAGCTCCTTCTCGGCCTGCGACTCGCGAATTGTGCGTATCGTATTCTCAATCGTGCGGTTAGCATTGGCTATAAGCTCCTCGGCCTCCCTACGAGCCTTATCGAGTATCGCCTTGCGCTCGTCGCGTATGCCTTGCAGACGGTCGCTGTATGTCTGCTCCAACTGTTCGACCTTGCGGTCGGTAAGACGTATGCGGTCACGCTTCTCGGCCCAATAACGCTTGTCACGAGCTATCTCGCGGAGTTGCTTCTCCAAGTTGATGTGATCCTCGCCTGCAAGTTCCATAGCCTTACGCACAACATCCTCGGCGAGGCCCGTCTTGCGAGCTATCTCGATAGCAAAGGAGCTACCCGGCTTACCCATCTCCAAACTGAACAATGGGCGTATCTGCTTAACATCGAAGGCCATAGCTCCATTAGATACGCCATCGTGACGCGATGCGAAATATTTGATATTGGCGTAGTGCGTAGTAATCACACCATAGCAGCCACGCTCCACGAAACGCTCGAGTATCGCCTCCGAGATTGCACCTCCTATGGTAGGCTCGGTACCCGAGCCGAACTCGTCGATAAGAATCATCACGCGAGGCGAGGCCTCCGACAGCATACTCTTCATATTGAGCAGGTGCGACGAGTAGGTCGAGAGGTCGTTATCCATAGATTGTTGGTCGCCAATATCTATCATCAGCGAGTCGAAGAGCGGAAACTCCGAATTCTCCAACACGGGCACCAAGAAGCCACACTGCACCATATATTGAAGTATGCCCGCGCTCTTCAAACATACCGACTTACCACCCGCATTAGGACCCGATATAACGAGTATCCTACGCTCGGGGTTTAGCTCCATATCGAGTGGGACAATATCCCTGTTTTGTTGTTTCAGGGTCTGCTCCAAGAGCGGATGACGCGCTCGACGCAGCACCAAACGACCATCTGTCGAGATTATCGGGCGCACAGCACCATGCTCCACAGCCCAACAAGCCTTAGCTCTAAGAGCATCAACCTGCGTAAGGAAGCCCTCGATACGGTCGAGACCCTCGACATCGAAGCGCAGACGCGCCGTGAGCTCCGTAAGGATACGCACCACCTCGCGCTTTTCGGCATACTCCAACTCGCGAAGCTCGTTGTTTAGTTCGACAACCTCCACAGGTTCGATATAGAAGGTTCGACCCGTAGCCGACTCGTCGTGTATAAAGCCCGCGAGCTTTCGCTTGTTAGCCGCTGCCACAGGGATTACGGCGTGTCCGTCGCGGATAGATATCATCGCGTCGGTCTCGACAATACCTGCCGACTTTGCCCTCTGCAACACTTGTTGCAGACGTTTAGCCACCTGCCCCTCATGCTCGCGGATAGCTCGGCGTATATCGGAGAGCTCCGACGAAGCCGAAGAGCGCACCTCGGCCTTATCATCAACCACCCTATCGATTGCCTCCTGCAACTCGGGGAAGAGCTCTACCGACGATGCCAATCCTCGAAGCATAGGGTAGCTATCCTCCTTGCGCGACATCACAAAGCGCACAATGGCCGAGGCCGACCTCAGTGCACGACTCAGTGTCAAACACTCCTCAGCTGCGAGGTACGCCCCCTCGACAGCTGTCTTATCTACAATAGAACGAATATCCTCCTGTTCGCCAATATCGACACCATGCTCAAGCGTAATCATCATACGCATCTCATCGGCAAGGCGCAGACGGCGTTCCACCTCGCGCAGCGACGCAGTGAATCCCTCGCGAGCGATAACCTCGCGAGCGGACTGCATAGTGCAGCACTCGACAATCTGCTCGCGGATACGGTCGAAACCTACACGGCTCTCGAAATTCGAAGGATAAATCATCTCAAAAGTACAACTCTACAAATCCACCACAGCAATTATTTCGTGGCACGAGCCTCGGCCTTAGCGGCTCGCTTTGCCTCTCTGGCCTCGCGCTTAGCCTGCTTTGCGGCTATCTGCTCCTCGGACTTACCGAACATCGAGAAGTGAACATAACGCATGGGGTTAGCCTTCAAATCCTCCAAGAGGAGCGACAAGTTCTCGCCGGCCGAGTTGAGCGAGTTGTACAACCCCTCGTCGGTAAGAAGCTTACCTACCGAGCCCTCGCCACCATCTATCGATGCGAGAATGGCATTGAGCGAATCTACCGACGCCGAGAGCTGACCAACGAAATCGGCCTCGGCAACATCTGTCGTCAGCTTATCCACGTTACTCAACATCGACTCTATGCGACCCGTATTCTCAGCAAGTGTCGAAGTGAAGGTCTGCAAGTCGGCCATAGCACCCTCGATATTTCCTGCCGAGCTACCCACAATAGCATCGATTGTCGAGGTCATAGACTCCAAATTAGCAACAAGCTGCGAGATACGCTCACTGTTACCATCGATAAGCTGATTTACGCCATCCACCGTGCGGTTAAGACCATCGATAAGCTCGCCACCCTGCGCTGCAAGCGTACCGAGCATGTCGGGCTTCATGCGACCCGTAAATGTACCTCCTGACGGTAATACATCCTCGGCATCGCCCTGAACAATAGCTATCTCCATGCCACCCATAAGACCCGCAGAGCCAATCTCTGCCACCGAGTTAGCGGGTATCATATCGGCAAAGTGTTTCTCGATGGCAATCTCTACCTTAACACTATCACCCAAGAGCTCGATACTACGCACGTTACCAACCTCGACACCGCGCAAGTTCACTCGCGAAGACTCCATAAGACCGGTAACATCAGTGAAATAGACGCTGTAAATGTTACTCTGTTTGAGTATGTTCTGGCCTCCGAGCCACTTGATACCCCACCACGAAATAGCAATCACAAGGATTGTAAAAACTCCAATCTTAAACTCTCTGTTTAGTTTCATATCACTAATTTTTATCCTTTATTTCACACTAAAATAGGGGCGAAAGCTACTTAGTCACAAGCTTACCCGCCTCGTAACGCACCAAGTAGGCATCCTTAAATGTTTTGCGCACCTCCGCTAAATCGCTCTTGGCGGCCTCGGCCGAGGCGTACGACCCGTAGCAATACTTATATTTCCACGTTCCTACACCCATAACAAGCATCACCCTACCACGATACTCCTTGAACTGCGAATCGTTGATATCGACCTCACTCTTGCTCGATATAAGTTGAATAGTATAACCCTTACCCGAGGCATCCTTAACCGCAGCCTCTGTCTGAGGCTTAGCATCGACCTTTTGCTCAGCTATCTTCGCGGTGTTCTGCTCTACAGAGCCTCCCGCTACACCCCCGGCAGCATACTCCTCGGCAGCATCCAGCCCGCGGATAAAATAGACGATAGCATCGCTGATAGCACCCGCTATCTCGCGCTGTCCCCTCTCCGAGGTCAGATATTTAAGCTCCTCGGGATTAGACATATAACCCATCTCGACCAACGCACCCGGGCCCTCCAAGTAGTAGAGCAAGGTCCACACCACGCTGTCGAAGACCCCACGGTCGTAGAGGCCAATCTTGGTAAAGTTACTGCAAAGCACACGCGCAAAATTGCGGTTGCGCGGCTCGTTGTCTAATTGACGTGCCAAAGCGAGCATAAAGCCCATCGAACTGCGGTCGATATTCTCGACAGCGATATAATCGCCCTCCTCGTCGGCAAACTTACCAGCCTTCTTCTTATTATAGTTCAACACCTTATCGTTGAGTGACAATATCCACACCTCGCCACCACGCACCGTAGTCTTCTCGTGGGCGTTGGCGTGTATTCCCACCGTAAGGTCTGCACCAAGACGATTGGCATACTCGGCACGCATGCGATTATCCACATCGCGGTTGGCATCGTACATCGAGTCGCTATATCGCGTAAGATGAACCTCCAAATCGGGCATCTTCGTTGCCAACTGTCGCTTGACCTCCAACGAGACATCGAGATTAAGTTGCTCCTCATAGACCTTACCCTGGACCTTTCCCGGGCGAGTTCCTCCATGACCCGGGTCGAGGACTACAATCCTCTTTCGCCCCTCGGGCGCAACATTTTCGCTCGTAGCTGCGTTTACGATAAGCGGCAGAGTAACGGTAAATAGTATTGCTATTATGAGTTTTCTCATAAAAAGTTAAAATTGTGCAAAAAATTATTATCTTTGCAGGTTGTAACTACACCCGCGCGGGAAAACGACAGCCGAGATAAGAGGCCGCAAGGCTATATCTCTGCCGGTTTTGCCGACCTGTCGGCAAAGGTACAAAAAATTATTGGAATTTGAGACATTTTTTTACAAAATATCTAACGTTGGCACTCTTTGTGGCAGTGCTCGCCTCGCTACTCAGCGGGCTTAGCGGCGTTGGTGCGAGCAGCTTCGACCTGCTATACAGCATCGACACCGCGGCGACAAAGCTGAGCAGCTCGACAAGCAGCGTCATGGCGACCTCGACCGAGGCCCCAACGCCTGCTCCGAGGAGCGTAGCCAACACCTCCGATCCCACGCCGTCGCGCAGCCCCGAGACCACTCAGCGCGACACATCACGTCGCAGAGCAAAGTCCGCCATGTTCAACGATATAGTCGAGGGTAAGGCTGCCGACTCTGTTGTATTTGACGCACGCAACAAGATGATATACAGCTACAAGAGTGGCGATGTAACATATCAAGGCATGAACCTCAAAGCCGACTTCATGCGTGTCGATATGCAGACCAAAGATATCTTTGCACACGGCTACGCCGACTCGGTAGATGGCAAAGCCACACAGACACACCCCGAATTCTCGGATGGTGGCTCGCCCTACTCGATGGATACCATAACCTACAATCTCGACACCCGAAAGGCAAAGATTAAGGGTATCGCCACACAGCAGGGTGACGGATGGCTTATAGGTAGCGATGTCAAGATGCACCCCGACGAAAGCATCCACATCGGTAACGGTAAATACACCACCTGCGACTGCACCGACCATCCCCACTTCTATATCAACATGACTCAGGCGAAGATTATCCCCAACAAGAAAATCATCTCGGGATATGCCTATCTTGTCATGGAGGATGTGCCGATCTACTTCCCCGGTATCCCCGAGGCCTTCTTCCCGATAAGCACAGGTCCCAAGTCGGGTATCCTCATGCCCACCTATGGCGAGGATGCCAAAGGTTTCTTCATCCGCGACTTAGGCTACTACTTCACACTCGGACAACACATGGACCTCGCCATTCGAGGAGGTATCTATACCCTCGGCTCGTGGGAGGTATCGGCCGTATCGCAGTATGTTAAGCGATACAAGTTCAAGGGTAACTTCAACTTGCAATATGCCGCCGTACGCTCGGGCGAGAAGGGTGAGCCCGACTTCGTGCAGCAGAACAACTACAAGATTCAGTGGACACACTCACAAGACCCCAAGGCCAACCCTGGTTCTACATTCTCGGCATCGGTAAACCTAACGTCGAGCGGTTACAGCCGCTACTCGGCAACAACCGTGGATGACATCCTCGCAACACAGACCAACTCGTCGATATCGTACTCTAAGAATTGGGAGGGCACACCCTTCTCACTCGCCCTGAATATGGCCGTGTCGCAGAACTCGAAGGATAAGACTATCGCTGTGACACTGCCGACGATAACCTTCAACGTCGCGAGCTTCAACCCCCTAAAACGCAAGGAGGCGGTAGGTAAGACACGCTGGTACGAGAAGATTAAGATGAGCTACTCGATGAAGATGACCAACTCGGTAAATACCACCGAGGAGGATATGTTTACCAAGGAGACGTTGCAGAAGATGAAGAATGGTATTCAGCACACGATACCTATCTCGACATCGCTCTCGTTGTTTAACTATATCAACATCAGCCCCTCGTTTAACTACACCGAGAGATGGTACTTCAAGAAGGTGAGCCAGCAGTGGAACGAGGAGACACACAAGGTGGAGACGCTCGACCCCGAGTATGGCTTCTGGCGACTATACAACTACAACGCCTCGGTATCGGCCAATACTACAATCTATGGTACATATGTCGCCAAGAAGAAGGAGCGTAAGCTACAAGCCGTGCGTCATACGCTGACACCCAACATCGGTTTCTCGTATGCTCCCGACTTCAGCCGCCAAAAGTATGGCTTCTACGAGACGGTACAGACCGATACTACGGGTCGCTTTAAGGTCTATTCACCATTCACGGATAACGCCTATGGTGTGCCGGGCAGTGGCGAGCAGCTCGCCCTAACCTTCGGTCTGTCGCAGTCGCTCGAGGCTAAGATTCGCACCAAGGATACTGTTAAGAAGATAAAGATTATCGACCAGATATCGATTACGGGCTCGTACAACTTCCTTGCCGACTCGTTGCGCCTATCTAACCTCCCCATATCGCTCCGCACGACGATATACCAAAACGTCGGCCTCAACCTATCACTCACACTCGACCCCTATGAGGTATCTCCCGAGGGTGTGCGCTACAACAAGTTGATGTGGAGCCGCGGTCTGCCGGGCCGTGTGCAGAGTGCCAACTGGAGCTTCGGCTACACCTTCAAGTCGCGACAGGATAAGGGCACTGTGGCCGGTAACGACATCACCTCGTTCCCTGCCGAGTATTTCAATGCGTGGTCCGACCCCTACGGAGAACTTAATCCCGCCATGCGCCGACAGTGGATGGCCGGCCAATATTACGACTTCTCGATACCGTGGAACTTCGGATTTAATTATAGCATCAGCTATAATGCCCAATATGTAAATAACGGAACGACAGGCTATCGCAAGAATATCAACCAGACGATAAACTTCAATGCGAGCGTCACCCTCACACCAAAGACGATGATTACGGCAACGACAGGTTACGACTTCACGGCTCGTAAGATGTCTATGACCTCGATATCTATCACGCGCGACCTGCACTGCTGGCAGATGTCCTTCACATGGATACCCTTCGGTAATCATAAGAGTTGGGCCTTCAACATCGGTGTTAAGGCAGCATCGCTCGCCGACTTGAAGTATGACAAGAGCTTCACGCAGTACGATAATATGTATTAGCGAGGCATAGCACACCTACCACGCTACAACTACGTCATAGTCACACCCCATCGTCGGAATAGCCATAAAACACAAAACCCGCCTAACTTGCGTTAGACGGGTTTTTCAGTGCCCAGGACAAGACTCGAACTTGCACGAGCTAATGCTCACTACCCCCTCAAAGTAGCGTGTCTACCAATTTCACCACCTGGGCTTTGAGGTTTGGGTGTGCAAATGTAGTAACTATTTTTAATTCTGCAAAACTTTTTGCAAAAAAATTTATACAAAAAAGTTGGCGCAGCGACTAACTATCTATCGCTGCGCCACTTAGATTAGAGAGAAAATTCACTCCTCAAACGATCAACCTCGTCTAATTTCTCCCATCCGAAGAACTCCACCTCCTTGGCAAACTCCTTGCCACCACCAACGAAGCGAACAACATCGGTATAGGGGCGACGACCGAAGTGACCGTACGACGCTGTCGCCTCGAAGATAGGATACTTCAAGCCGAAACGCTCGACAATAGCCGCAGGGCGCAGGTCGAAGAGCGAGCTTATCTTACGCGCAATATCGCCATCGCTCATATCTACATTCGCCGTGCCATAGGTATCTACATATATCGACAGGGGCTCGGCGATACCAATAGCGTAGCTAACCTGCACCAAGACCTCGCGGGCGATGCCCGCAGCGACCATATTCTTAGCGATGTGACGCGCCGCATAGGCAGCCGAACGATCCACCTTCGACGAGTCCTTACCCGAGAAAGCACCGCCACCATGAGCACCACGGCCGCCATAGGTATCGACGATAATCTTACGACCCGTGAGGCCTGTATCGCCATGAGGACCGCCGATAACGAACTTACCCGTAGGATTGACATGTAGGATATAGTCGTCACCGATAAGCTCTGCAAGACGGTCGTTAGCTCTCTCGAGGCGAGCCTTAACGCGCGGTATGAGTATCTCGCGAACATCCTTAGCGATGATACGCTGCATCTCTCGCTCGGCCTCGGCCTCGCTGCGTGTGGCCGAAGGCAGGATAAACTCGTCGTGCTGCGTAGAGACAACGATGGTGTGTACCCTCTGTGGGCGACGATTGTCGTCATACTCCATAGTCACCTGACTCTTGGCGTCGGGGCGTAAGTAACGCATAACCTCGCCCTCGCGACGTATAACGGCGAGCTCCTTAAGGATGACATGCGAGAGGATGAGCGTGGCGGGCATAAGCTCCCTTGTCTCATCTACGGCATAACCAAACATGATACCCTGATCGCCGGCACCCTGCTCCTCGCCCTCGGCGCGATCGACACCCTGATTGATGTCGGCCGACTGCTCGTGGATAGCCGAGAGAATACCGCATGACGCAGCATCAAACTGATACTCGCTACGGTTGTAACCTATACGCTCGATTACGCGACGCGCTACACCCTGAATATCGACATAGGCCGACGAGCGCACCTCGCCCGAGATTACCGCCAGACCTGTGGTGCATAGCGTCTCGCAAGCCACCTTCGAGTTGGCGTCATGACGCAGAAACTCGTCGAGAATAGCGTCTGAAATCTGATCCGAAACCTTATCGGGATGTCCCTCCGAGACAGACTCCGATGTAAATAAAAATGCCATACCTTATATTATACTTTTGTTATCAACCTTTGGCTATAAAAAACGTAGCCTCGACAAGTGAAATTGTATGGCCGAGAGAGTATTTACAATAGAAAATGTGCCGCGCGGGAGTCTGCAAGATACCGTTTTAGCACTTTTTTATTGTGGTTGCAATCAGTCCAAATCCATCCACATTGTCTTCGGGTGCAAAGGTAGTGAAAAAAACGAAATGTACAAGCCTCAATAATTCATTTTTACTTATAGGAGTATAAGCAAATTGTATAAAAGAGTTCAAAGATACTCCAAAAGAGGGGTCTCGCCGAAATATACAATATTTTGAATTGACAAAACGTTATATTGGCACGAGGATTGCACAATACTCGTATAGCTACGACGGCAAAACCGCGTAGTTAGGTTTCTTCATTTATTTAAGTTTGGGTTAGTAGTTTTACAGGACTTGTTCCTGGAACGCAGGGAGCCGTCGTGAGACGCCTCCCTGTTGTTTTTTCCCAGAAACAAGCCTGTAAAACTCCTTTCAGCTTGTGCGTCTCGGCACTCTTGTCTGCGATTAGGGTGTGGCGGATATTGCTTTGCAATAAAACGAGCTATGGCATTGTAGCTATTAGTGAGTAAACTCCCATAACCACAATGCCACAGCTCGATGCCTACGGCAGTACCACCACACACCTCTCTTGGAGGGCTCTCGACTTCTGCCGCCGTTAGTAGTTTTTAAGCGGTATGGCACATTGTGCCATAAAATAGTTTACAGGACTTGTTCCTGGAGTATAGGCGGCAGTTGTGAAAACTCCCGCCTATTTCTTTGTGTATCTGCAAATTCTGTAATAAAAACTACTGACGATTCTCACGGCGTGGTGTTTAGTACCTCACCTTAAAATAGTCGAGTACCGCTTTGTAGTTGTCTTGTGCCGTTAAGCAGGTATCACGGAGATACTCCTTGATGCGAGGCCACTCCCTGAGACCACGGTAGTAGAACATTTTGAGCTCCTCGGTAATGATGAATGGCACATAGCCATTTGCCAAGCACTCCTTGAACATCACAAGCCGCCCAACACGCCCATTGCCATCTTGGAATGGGTGTATCGCCTCGAAACGCTGGTGCAGGTCGATGATATCCTCAAACGACTTTTGCTTCTTACTGTTATACTCTTTGAGTAGCGCCTTTATCTGGCGATGTACATCTTCGGGGGCGGTGGTCTCGTTGCCACCCACCTCATTGGGTAGGCGTTTGTAGTCGCCAACGGTAAACCAATCCTTACGACTATCCGATGTGCCAGATTTAAGAATTAGATGCAACTCCTTGATAAGACTCTCGGTCAGCTTCTCCTCGGCTCGGTCGATTATAAGATCGATGCAACAGAAGTGATTAGTCGTCTCGATGATATCATCTACACGCACGCTCTCGCCCTCGATGCCAATCGTGTTGGTCTCGAAGATATAGCGTGTCTGGTCGTGCGTCAATCGACTGCCTTCGATATGGTTGGAGTTGTAGGTAAGGTCTATTTGTGTCTTGTGGTAGATACCACCTTTGAGCTTTGCCTCTTTCTCCTGGCGCAGAACAACGAGCAATGGCATCGCCTTTCGCTGACGAGGTTTGCGCCCAGGCAACTCCGCATCAGCAGGAATGTTCCAAGTCTTACCTACAAGGGTTGCGCCCTCAATCTTTCCGAGAGCGCAGTAATTACGCACTGTGCGCTCCGAAATGCCATACTTGGCGGCAAATTCTGCAACTGAAATATACTTCATACGCTACGACTATCGGCAAGTTTTAGACCGATTTTCTGCGCAAATATAGCAATTCTTGCCGATAACGGCAAATTATTCGAATGGATTTAGCTATTTTATGTTCCTCCTCTGCACAGACTTTAAAGAATGTTGGTAGTGTTTGTTAGGCACTTGTTTATGTAACAAGTTAGGCGGCAGTCGTGAAGACTCCCGCTGTGAGGCGATGATATTATTTAATCATAAACTCTTTTTCAATTCTTGCAATATAGTACTCTGCCGCTTTGGTCATCTTAATTTGAGAATTCAAAAACTGTAGAAAAACCAAGCAGATAAGTGCAGATAAGATTATACCTAAGCTTATTAAAATTCCAACACCTATTGCCAAATTTTGGAAAGCTCCAACGATGAAAAAGAATAAGAAAATAATACCAAGTAGAATCTGCAGAATAATCAATATCTTAAAGAATTGATATAAAATATTTAATCCTTTTGAAGCTCCATTCTGTACAAATAGGTACTCCCTAACATTTTGCTCATTCATAAAATCTAATAATTTAAGTTAAACAATAAGTGTCTATGCCACAGATGGCAACCGTTTAACTTATAATCAGGAGCATACCTAAAAAAGAAACGCGGGTGCACTTGATGTAACAAGGTACGACCAAGCACCCACAAAAACACAAGCACAACCCACGCCATACAGCGAGGGCATTCATCGTGCCTATTGGTGTTTTTGTTCTTAAAAATTGGTCGTTTTTGTTACAAAGCCAATAGCCCTAAATGCCATCTAAAACACTGCGTATTCCGCAATGATAGTACAAATATAGCAATTTATTCTTCA
This sequence comes from Alistipes sp., assembly GCA_045588005.1. Taxonomy (GTDB): domain Bacteria; phylum Bacteroidota; class Bacteroidia; order Bacteroidales; family Rikenellaceae; genus Alistipes. Next base: position 27,592 of record JAZNDK010000057.1, read on the forward strand.
AATAACAAATGTTTTCTCACATATTTATTTGTAGAGAATCTAATGAGTCTAGGGAGTTTAAGGAATTTAAGGCTTGATTTCTCTAAGTTCCCTAATCTCCCTAAAATCCTTGCTCAAACAAAAAACCTTACTCAACATTTGTAGTGTCGAGGGGTAGGCTCTCGGCAGATATATTTATTGTTAGGAGGAGGTGTTATCAGTTAATCTTCCAAGACACGATGTTTTAGATCCATCCGTTGGTGTAATATTCTTATGACAAGTATATCTTTATCTGCAAGTATGCGGTAAAAGATGATATGTTTATTGGCTCTATATCCGTACAGACCCTCTGCGATTTCTTCATACTTTAAGCCGAATAGTCGAGGGTTCTCGGTGATTTTCTGAAACGATGCGATCAGCATATTGTAATAATCGTCTGCTTGCCGCTCCGACCAAGTGTCAAAAGTATATTCCCAGATGTTGGATAAGTCCTCGACCGCCTTGTTGGTTAGGTAGTATTTAGCCATTTGCTCGTTTTGCTTTTAGTGATTTCAAATGCTCCTCGGCATTAAAATCTGTGGCAACACCACTCTCAATGCCCTCGGCTATTGCCATCTTCAACTCTTGCAGATGACTCTCGTTCTCCTCCAAAAGGCGCAAGCCGGCACGAATAACCTCGCTGGCATTATTGTAACGCCCTTGCTCAACTTTCATTCGAATAAAATTCTCGAAATAAGCTCCTAATGCTACCGATGTCGTTTTCATATCACAATAATTTTCTACAAAGTTACCAATATTTGGTAATAAAACAAATTTTCTGCCAAAATTTTTGTACTTGTACGATTTTGCATAGTAGCAATAATTACTCTATATTCCTTGCTCATTCGAAAAACTTTGCTTAACTTTGTAGTGTCGAGGGGTAGGCTCTCGGCAGACATATTATTGATGAAAGTGTATTAGCTTTTATCCTTGAACGAAAATGTGGAAGTTTTCAGAACACAGGGGAGGCAACACACTCGTCACTCTGTATTGACTTGTTTGGGACAATCATTGCCTCATGCTCAATACGAGTGTGGGGTATTGTTTATTTGTGTTCGGGTCTTTCCACAACCTTCGTTCAGATAGACTAATCATCTCCACACTTTCTTTTTTTTTACCACTGTTATAGGAGATGGGCAGCAAAAAGAATTGGGCTTATGAAACGGTTATTTCTTTTGATTGTGATGTTAGCTGTCGGCAGCTACACGCTTACCTCATGCGAAAAGAGTAGCAACGAGGAGTACAGCAAGCCAGAAACTGAGCAGGAGAATGGCAACGAAGAGGGCAACGAAGAGGGCACGACAATCGACGAGACTATGATCTTGGGACTATGGGAGCGCACAGCAACAGCCGAAGGTTATAGTGCGCGATACACTTGGCGTTTCTACGACGATAAGAGTGGTTATCAGACCATAGATGGCTATAACGAGCATGGCAAGATTATCGAACTATCGAGAGGGCCGTTTACCTACTACTTCCGCGATGGCCTACTATACATATTATATGCGCACACCGAAGAGGCTATCGAGTGGCACTACGACTTCGAGGGGGATGAATTGCGTATGCATAGCGACATGGATGAGTCGAATAACACCTTTATCTTCACACGAGCCACGGATGCACCCGGCACACTCGTTGGCGATTGGCATATTACGACGGTTGTCGATGGCAAGAGGCAAGATTCACATATCGTCTTTACAACACCTACCGATGGTAACACCTATACTGTCACATATAACGAGGCGGGTAGTGCCTCGGAGCAGGTGTTACACGGCCAAGAGTTTAAGTACACCTTTGACAATAGTGTGATTAAGATTGCCTACATCTCTACCGACGGCACCACCGACGGCACGGAGTGGGAGACGCAATACTACTATCGCTTGGAGGGCTCGAAACTCTATCTGAGCACCTCGAAGGGTGGTTATGAGTATTGCTACACCAACTTTAAGATGGAGTACGGACTATAATAGTAATATAAAGAGCCATGGTGACCTCAAAATGGGTCACCATAGCTTTTATATACCATCACTATTTACAGCAGAGCCTCGATAGCCTCTGCTACGCTATCCATATCTGCGGTGGGCTCGAAGCGGGCTACCACATTACCCTCGCGATCGACAAGGAACTTTGTGAAATTCCACTTTATATCGGCCTTAGCCGCGTAGTCGGGGTCGGTCTCCGAGAGCATCTTATCGAGGATAGACGCGAGCTTGTGGCCCTCGTCGAAGCCCGCAAAGCCCTTCTGTGCTTTAAGATAGGTGTAGAGGGGAGACTCATTTGCGCCATTTACCTCAATCTTCTTAAACTGCGGGAATGTAGTGCCATAGTTTAGCTGACAGAATTGCACCGTCTCGTCATCGCTCTCGGGCGACTGGTTGCCAAATTGGTTGCAGGGGAAATCCAATATAGCGAAGCCTCGCGACTCGAAACGCTTGTTTATAGCCTCCAAGTCGGCATACTGGGGCGTGAAACCGCACTTACTCGCACTATTTACTATAAGCAACACCTTGCCCTTGTACTCGTCGAGCTTCACGGGTCTGCTACCCTGTGCCAATACCTCAAAATCGTAAATCGACTTCTGCTTCTTTGTGCCGCAGCAACATCCTCTCTTCGTAGTATCCATAGTTATAATTTTTTATTTTTGTTTACACTATAATCAAATTCTATTCCGCTGCAAAAGTACAAATAAAAATTAACTTGCAAATATTTTTAGTCATAATTAGCAATCATATATTCTTATAGAGCTATAAGCAGAAAATATAGCGTGGCGAGGGGAGGGGTAATGGGGTGGATGGGTCAGATGAGTCAGATGAGTCAGATGAGTCAGATGGGTCAAATGGGTCAGATGAGTCAGATGGGTCAAATGGGTATCCTCCCATGTAGCCTATATAACCTATGTAACCTATAAAAGAATGTGGCGTAGGAGTGGCAACGGCAGATGCTTGCATCGTGACGAATGACACTCCGACGACAGTAGCCGCAGGCTACCCTCTTG
>JAZNDK010000058.1:0-10615 GCA_045588005.1 Alistipes sp.
GAAAGTAAAACACAAGATAGCTATGATAGGATTTATTTTTGGTATAGGAATGATATTATCCAAGAACAATTAGATGAACTAAAAGCCGAGCGAAAATAACTACAACGTCAATATCAAATTGAACAACAAAATAAACGCGAGTAGTAAAAAAAAATTTTAGCACTTGCCAACGAGGGAGATATTTGCTTATGACCTACTCGGTCAAAAAGTGAGTTGGTCACGAATTTGGTCATGGTCAATGGTTTTTCGGGAGTAGGTCAGTGGTTTTCTCGAGTAAATCTGCCGCATAACGACGACAAAAGTGCGACAATCATACGACAAACTGCGACATTTCTTACCCTTTGAGTGTTAGTGGGTTACAGCGGAGTGGAGGCTAACTTTCTGATATGCAACAAAAAAAAGAGAAGAACTCGCGTTCTTCTCTTCTGTACCCCCTCAGGGGCTCGAACCCTGGACCCCAACATTAAGAGTGTCGTGCTCTACCAACTGAGCTAAAGAGGCATTGCTAACCTTTCGATTGCGAGTGCAAAGATAAGGCTCTTTTTTTAATCTGCAAAACTTTTTGCAAAAAATTTTTATTTTTTTTTGTATAAAACAATCAAATTATCACAAATCACCCCGCTAATACCTCCAAAAAACGGACAATAAGCGACATAATACTACTATTCTCTACACTTATCTACACCTTCCTACCCTTCTATTCAACGCCTCGCACCATCCCCAATGCACTGCATATAACGCTAAGCTATCTGAAATCGCTGTTCCACTCGCCACCACCATCGAGATAGAAGACTGCCCTATCCCCAGCAACTCGCTTAGCGGCGAGGTAACCTTCGTATAGAGAGATGCCATTTGCACTATCATCGGCAAGGTAGTAGGCAACAACCGAGGAATGACGTTTGGTTGAGAGAATCATCTGCACGATGCGCTCGATATAGCACTCCCTCCAACTTGGGTCATTAGAGGGATTACCCCCCTTACGGCGTGACGGGCCACTCTTCGAGGAGTTGATAGGTGCTGTGAGGGCAACATATATACCCGCCGAGTCGCAATAGTCGAGCACCTCCTCACTAACCCCACCTGCCGTGAAGCGCAGAGCAACGCCATCGGCAGCCGCCGTAGCGACATCCTCAATTGTTGCATCAGGCGATATATCTCGCCAAGTGCAACCCCACGGCTCGCGGTTGATGTAGATATTTGTGCCATCGTAATCGAGCTCTCGTAGTGCTACGGGGATGTCGTAGAACTCAACATCGCGACCCTCGATACGGTTATGCATACGAAGGCTAAGACGCTGTGGTCGCTCCCTTGACCAGAGCATGGTATCGGTGGTCGGCAGACCAAAGCGCAACGTATCGACGCCATGCATACCCAAGCGCACGTCGCGATGGCCTGCACCAAGACGCACAGTATCGTTGTAATAAAGCTCGTAGTAAAGTCGAGAGCTCTTTGCTCCAAGCGTAAGATTCTGCATAACCACGCTAAACAGAGCATTCGCAACGCCTCCATATCCAATCTCGACATCGACCATCACATCGCGCACGCGTACACGCGGCTGCGAAATAATATAGGCTACAGGGCTGCTATTGCGACTCACCTCGAAAGACTCGATACTCAAAATAGGGCTATTGTCGATTAGTCGCAGTTCCACGCTGTTCTTATCCTCTCTCGATAGCTTCGTAACATTAAACTCGACCGGAGCATATCCATTTGCCGACACACCGGCACAACGACCATTTACCCACACCTCATAGGGAGCTCCAACACCCTCTACGCGCATAAATACCTGACGCTCCAGCCACGAGAAGGGGAAGGTAAACTCTCCGATAAAGCGGTCCCCCTCGACACTATCCCACTCGGTGATGGGCTGCATATATCGCTGGCGAGAGAGTTCTCGTTGCGATGCTGCTATGGCCGAGGGATAGGGGATAAGGCGTGTGCGGTAAGGCTCGCACCCCTCGTTTAGCATCTGACCCACGGCAGGTGTTGCACTCGCAGCGATAAGCATAGCCACCGCCATTGAGAATAACTTTTCACTGAACACTCTCAACATACTCTACTCTCTATTTTGGTACGAAGCACGCGAATTACGCCACTCAACAACCTCGGGGAGGAGTTCATCTACCCTATCCTCCCACTCGCCATTCTCTACAAGACGACGTCTGTCGTAGTCGATACGCTCGGTAATCCTAAATCGGGGCTTGCTCTGTACCGAGGCATCATCACGGCGCGAGGAGCGCACCTCACGAACAAATACCGAATCGCGCGTCGGGCGAAGGTCGTAGTGCCACTCGAAGTCGGGTAGGCGCAGCTCCTGAGTCTCGGGAATCATATCCATCGGGTAGAGCACATATTCGGGGTTTTGCTTATAGGCAATCTTATCTATCTCGCCGTTGAGGAAGTAGAAGCTGATAGCTGCACTCTCGATATACATCAAGCCTGTAACCTCGGTAGAGCCCTCCTCCTCTTGCATATAGTATATCGTCTGGGCATTACCATCGACATTGTTTCGATAGAGGCTGCCATTCTCAAAGAGAGCCGTCATATCCTTACCTTTGACCTGATTATAGTAGGTTGTATCTATCTCGGAGCCCATCAGCGGGTCGCCCATGAAGTGTACCTTATCGATGCGCTGCTCGGTGGTATGTATAGCCATCGAGTCTGCGACAATCTGGTTTTTCTGGTTCCACATCACGGGATTTATATATAGGCGAATCACCGAGTCGGTGTTTAGTATAACCATCGAGTCGCAGACCATCTGCGAGTCGCTTCGATACATTCTCACATGGCGGTACGCCTTAATCATCTTGTAGCTACTATCCGCAGGGAAGGGCTTTGCCTGCGGTGCTAACGAGTCTATGGCCACAGAGTCACGCGCCATAGAGTCTATTGCAAGGCTATCCTGAGCCATGGTATCGCGCTCCACAACGAGGCTGTCGGCGAGGGTATCAAGTGTATAATCCTCGCCCGTATAACTCTTTCCGCGCTTCAAGGCACGCGCCTTGGCCTTATCAATCTTACGACGTTTACGCTCCTCGGCCTTCTGCTTTATGCGCTCCATACGCGCTGCCTCCTCATCGGCAATACGGGCATTACGCGCCTTACGTTTGGCAATAATCGTGTCGATCTCTATTCTAAGTATCGAGTCCTTAATATGGCGTATCGAGTCCCTCTCGGCCTGCTTTATCGCCGCCAACGAGTCGCGCAGACGCAACTTCTCGGCTCTGAGCGTATCGCGCAGACGGCGTCGCTCCAACTTAGCGCGGTAGCGCATCTGCTTGGGCGTAAGTTGTATCGTATCTGCCGACTGCTCCATCATTAGGCTGTCGGCCATAGGTTGCTCCATAGCAAGGCTGTCGGCCATAGGCTCCTCCATTATAAGACTGTCGGCCAAAGGCTCCTCCATTACAAGGCTGTCGGCCATAGGCTTCTCCGTAGGTGCAGATTGCTCCAAACTACCTCCGGTCTGCATAGTGTTTTCCGCTATCAAACCGCCACCAAGCACCAAGCCTCCAACCTCACGAGTACTATCCTCCGCAGGATGGGCCTTATCACGAGAGCCACGCAGTGCTCTATTTATTGAGTCGCGGCGAGCCATCTCGGTAGTGTCGCGCTGAGCCGAGTGTCGTTGCATCGCTCGCTGCTGAGTGATATGCTGAACGCTACCGGCAAGAGTATCTCTGCCACTATCCGCCTCACTCGGCGCGGCCAACCCTTCGGCACTCGGTGCATCCAACCCTTCGGCACTTGGCGAAGCTACATCCTCAACCTTATCTGCACCCTCCATGACATCCATATCAAGAAGCTTGTCGCTATCCTGTGCAACATCTTGTCCCATAGATGTATCGGCCGTAATGTCGCTTACCATATCCATAGTCGCCTCGTTTGCACCCTCCGAGAGCGAGTCTTTTGCGCCCTTAGATGGGTCGGGCACAGCAATAGTGTACATCCACAACGTATCGGCCGAAATAAAGAGTGAATCGGGTTGCTGAGGGTCGTAGTTAATCATCGAGGGGCGGCGCGTAAAGAGAGCGTTGCCCGGCTCATCCCACCACTCGCCATAGTCGGCGAAACCTATAATCTTCTGAGTGGTATCGTCAATCTGAATATTGTTTCGACCAATGATATGACCCTCCGTGCGGTAATACTCGATAGAGTCGCTCCACACCTCTCGCTCGGGCGATAGTAGGTAGGCATCGCGCGTAAGGTGGTGTAGGTCACGAGACTTGGTATATGTACCTTGATTAGCAAAGAGATACTCATCCTTATCATTCCAGATGTTGGTATTGCGGAAATACTTGGCATCCTCGGTCTCGGTATTAAAGATTACCGAGTCGCCCTTCATCTGATATACCTCGTCGCGCATCTCTACCCTATCCACAGCTATAAGGTCGTGCGTAGCCGTATTGTAGTAGCCGCGCTCCGACTCCATCAAGCTCTCGCCTTTGAGCACATAACAGCCACCATGAAACTCGCCCAACTCTCCCTCGGTATCGAAGGTGCAGTTGTAGGTGTACATCACGGCATCGCCATCGACAACCTTGATAAGGTCCGAAAATATCGTTGCCTTGCCCGTATGGTGGCTATACTCGGCTCTATCGCCGTAGATATATGTTGTATTCTGATTTATAAGCACATTACCAAAACACTCGAAGCTCTGATTCGAGTAGCGCACAGCACTGTCGGCCGTGATAACCGCCCCGTTGTGGTGGGCCGCAAAGTTACCCACAAGGATAAAGACCGTGGAGTCGCCATGATCGATAAGATAGGAGTCATCGGCAACCATATCGACCATACGACGCTCCGAGCCGCCACCACGCTGCGGGGTGAGTAACATTGCATCTTCTGAGGTATCGATATAGCTATATCCCATACGCCCTCCGGCACTTACGAAGAGAGCACCGAAGAGTATCGACAGGAGAACAACAAAGGGTAGTATAATCTTACGACGCATAGCTTTGTTCGGGTAGTGGTATATCTCGGGTATTTACTTTATCCAACACTTATTCTCGAAGTCGCTATTGCGATAGGCGGGGTCGATATAGACATACATCGACTCGATCTTACGGCGCAACCACTCCTTATAGACCTTATCCTGCTTAGCTTGCAGAGCCATCTCCTCCAAGCGCACATAGTCATCGACCAGCGAAGCTGTGTGTGCCGGAATAATCTCTACGAGCTTAACAATCTTACTCAGCTGGTTACCTTTGAAATCCATAGTCTGGAACGAGTCGGAAATCTCACCCACACGCAGACGCATCAGCGCGTTGTAATCCTCCAACGACTTGCCACCCTCCATACCGAAGTCCTCTTTAAGGAAGCGTGTTGCCGTAAGACGAGCTCCATCATAGACACCCTGACGCTCCAACACATCGTGGTTCGAGACAATACCGCCATTCATCTTCGACGAGGCATCATCCGAGAAACGCAGTGCCGCATCCTCGAAGGTAATCGAGTCGCGACGTATGAGGTTGGCAATGCTATCGAGCTCGAGCGAAGGTTGCATAAGCTCCTCGCGCGTAAATGTTGGGCGCAATACGATATGACGACAGTGGTACAACTCGCCCTGCTTATCGATAAGTTCGATGATGTGGAAGCCATACTCGGTCTCGACAATCTCTGATACCTGGCCCGGTTTGAGTTTTTCCAAAGCCTCGGCAAAGGGTCGCACATAGAACGACGAGGGCGAAGGTTGCATCTCGCCGCCATGAATAGCCGAACCATCAACAGAGTACATACGTGCCAACACCGAGAACTTAGTTTGACCCGTAATTACCCTCTCGCGCATATCGAGCAGACGCTCCTTAGTACGTTGCTGAGCCTCTTTCAGCGACGATGGGAACTTCGTAATCTGCGCATATACATACTGTTCGCCAATCATTGGCAGACTATCCTTATCTATGCGATTGTAGAAACGCTCCACCTCGCCCGGAACCACCGTTACCTTACTCACCACGTCGGCCTTCATAGCCTGAGCGTAGGATTGCTCCTCGTACCTTTGGCGTAACATCTCGCGATAGGTAAATATCGGCATATGCTCCTTAATCTCCAAGGCCTGAATACCTCCCGCCTCCTCGATAAGCATTTGCAGATAGTTCTCGATACGGGCTACAATATCGCTTGTATTGACAGGTATAGAGTCCAAGAGAGCCTGATTGTAGAGCAACTTCTGCTCCATAAGAGCCTCCAAAGCCTCGGTCATAGGCTCTCGCTCCGAGGTGTAGCCCATCTGTCGCTGCTCGGCAACCAACGCCTCGGCATACTCCGCAACCTCGGAGTGAAGTATCGACGAGCCGCCAACAACAGCTACAACCTTATCGAGCATCACCTGACGACGCTCCTGAGCCTCGGCCTCGATAGCCGAGAGTATAACTACGGCCACCAACGCAGCCACACTGATAATTTTACGTATCATATTGTCTCTTTTCGTTTCGTTTATCTTGCCTCACCCGAGAGAGTATCTGACACCTCAACAATATCGACCACATCATCGTCGATGCTCTCCTCGGCATCGCGTACCTCTACCTCGGCCTCAGGCTCAACACACTCGGCAGCCGAGCGCAACGACTCCATATGCAACGAGTCGCACACCTCGATTCTACCCGCTGTTACAGCCTCGCGCAACATCTCCCCCTCGTAGCGGCTAACAATAGCCGCACAACGCTCGGCGTAGAGCACTCGACGTATATCCTCCTCGACACACTCTATCGGGGCTACATCGCCACGACGTGCCACATCGGTAATTATGAAGTAGAAGTTGGCCTCGTTGGAGTTCATCTGCTGCACACCACTCTTCGAGAGCAGGTCATCGTAGTTGCGCGTGCGCACCGTGGGCAGATGGCTCAAAAAGTCGGAGTACGACACCCACTCACCACTCATATCGCTCAACAACAACGAGTGCTTCTCCGAGAGTGCCGCCACCTCGTCAGCACCTCGCTTAACGACATTGCGCAGAGCTGTAGAGAGGGTCGCCGTATTGCGGAACGAGCGCGGAGCCTTAACCACAACGCCACGCACCATATGGCGGTCAAGCTTGTAGCGTGCCCCATTTGCGCGATAGTGCGCTACTATATCTCGCTCGCCTATCTCTGGATCGATTGCGTGGTCGATGTAGTATTGATCGATCTGGCGCATCACAAGCGACTGACGATAGCCCTCGACAAGACGCTCGATATCGGCCTCATAAGAGGATAGTACCTCCTCGGCACGCTGCATCTTGAGCTGTCGGAGCACCCAATTATCTATATACATTCGCGAGAATGTAACGCTATCGGCGCCCGCCAAGCCCTGAGGAATATCGCGTCGAAGCTCCGAGCGTGTGAGGCTCTTATCATCGACCTTGGCAACAACCTCATCGACATCGGCCGTAGAGCCTAAATCGACATAATCGATACAGGCTACCGCAGCAAATGATACAATAAGCAGAAGTATGTTCAGTAATTTTCGCATATTCAACCTACAAAGATACATTTTTTATTCGTAATAACGCATCTTTTCGGCCGATTATTGCGAAATATTGCATAGCAATATGTAAAGAGGCTGACTAAAAAGCAATTTAGCCAGCCTCGGTCGCTTTGTAGCGATAATAAAGTTATCGTTTTAGACCCGCAAAGCCCAACGTATGCAGCCCATTCGCTACTCCCACTCGAACTTCTCGAACTCCGCATCGGGGCTCTTCCACGAGGGCTTACGTCGCGAGTAGATGATAAAGGGTATCACAACAAAGATTATCGCGCCGATAATGAGCACTCCGAACCATACAGCAGTACTTCCCACAGCTATCTGCGAGGGAGGTATGAAGCTTAGTACAAAGGCGAGCAACGAGCCACAGAAGCCAAGACCCGCAAGCAACCATATGAGCATATTACCCTTAGAGCCGAGACGGAAGGGGCGTTCGTAATTTGGCAACTTATAACGCAGAGCGATGGCCGAGGCAAACATCAACATATACATTATCAGGTAGAGCAATACCGTAAGCTGCGAAAGTATCTGATAGAAGGATTGCACCGATGGCATAACCACAAATAGCAGACCAAGGATAGTCACAATAACTCCCTGAACGAGGAGGATATTGCGCTGCACACCACGACTATTTGTCTTCTGAAAGAATGGCGGCAGATAGCCTGCTCGACCCACCGTAAAGATACCCTTCGAGGGTCCTGCAACCCAGGTCAGCACTCCGGCCAAGACACCAAAAACAAGGGCTATGGCGATAATAGGCCCCATCCACGACATATGCAAGAAGCGGAAGTAGTTGTCGAAACCTATGAGCAAGGTCTGCGTGAGGCTTATATCCTTAGCCGGCACTACGATACCAAGCGAGAATGTGCCAAGGATAAAGATTAAGACCGTAATCAACGAGCCGATTATGATAGCTCGTGGATAGTTTCGTTTGGGGTTATCCACCTCCATAACATGAATACCCATCATCTCCATACCAGCATAGAAGAGGAATATGCTGCTCGCCAAGACCAAGTTATTGAAATTAGATAGATTAGGGAAGAAACTCTCCTTCATATTCAGGTTGTTTACGCCACCCTTTGCGAGATATACAGCGGCAAGAATTATGAGGAGTGCTGCGGGTATTATCGTGCCAATGATACCACCCCACTTACTCACCTTGCCTACCCAGCCGAGACCTCTTAGCGAGATGAACGTAGCTATCCAATATATGGCTAAAACCACAACGAGCGTAAAGAGTCTGTTGGATGCCAATGTAGCATCGGCCGACATATCCGTACCTATAAAGGCAATGCTTACCGCTCCGAACGTTAGAACCGTAGGATACCATATTGTCGATTGTATCCACTGCAACCATATCGCCAAGAAGCCGACTCTCGCGCCAAAGGCCTCGCCAACCCAACGAAAGACACCGCCCTGCTTGGCCGAGAACATCGCGGCAAGCTCGGCAGCAACCATGGCCGTAGGTATAAGAAATACGATTGCGGCAAAGAGGTAGTAGAAGGCCGAGGCAGGGCCATAGATAGCCTCGGTAGCCAATCCTCGAAGACTCACCACGGCCGTTACATTCATTATCGCCAAGGTCATCACACTGAGCCTAAATGTAGATTTTGAGGTTTGCATAACTTATAATAGCTTAGAAAATTTGTTAATCGCTATTGAGTCATAGCAAACTTAATGCCTAACGGAGAAGAGCGACGAGTTTTGTTGCGCCGCGCCCCAACGACAGAGAGTTTATTTTTTTAAGACCGTTAAGAGCTTTGAGACCACTACGACCTCTCTGCTGCTCGCTCGCCGCGGCTCGCCACTTTTATCTTCTCGTCGCAGCTGGCATCAATCGTCGCGGTGCAACCGCCACCACTCAACTACTCCTTCGCTTTTTGGGTATCGTGGGTACGCTTCGCTTTTTGGGTATTTGTGGGTACAGCCTACGGCCTTTGTGGGTTATGTGGGGTCTATGGGTTACGTGGGTTGAGTGCGTTCCGTGGGATATCCGAAAAAATTCCCATTTAACTCACCTAACCCATATAACCCATTCTCCCCCAAACAAAAAACAGCGAGGCCGACCAAAAATTTAGCCAACCTCGCAGTCCTCGCTTATTGCAATAATGAGCGCAGGAAAACACGCTATTATTGATAATTACTTAAAACCCTACTTTACGAATGTCACCGAGTCAATACGGAATACTCCATTGGAATCGCCAGTAGCAGGCATATCATATACCAACTTGTAGTAGTAGTTCGCGGCAGGGTTAGTTACGGCATACGAAACTTTTCCTACTGTCGCGGGAACAACCTCTACCTCCTCAACCACGTTGCTAAACTCGCTATCCGTAGCTACCACAAGCTTTGCCTCGTTAAATGCAAAATTCTCCCTAACCTGTGTAAAGTTCACATCCACGCTCTTTACGGCATAAGGCACGGCGAACTCCGTAGCTATCGTAGCAACAGAGGGGTCGCTCTTACGCCCCATACGGACAGCAGTCCAAGCATCGCTCTCATAAGAGTTGTTAAAGCTTGTAAAAGCAAATGTGTACATCTCTCTTAGTGTAATAGTGAACGAACTCATATAACTATGTACGTATTCACTCGGAGTACCCGGGAAGGTAATCACGAATGCCTCAACCTCTGCACTATTCGAGGGCTGAGTAACGCTAATCTCCTGCTTCAACGCACCACAAGCAACGGTGACTATACCGCTAATTTTCTCAGTCGTTGTATTGGCCTTTGCCGTGATTGTCACCACGCCATCGGCATACGATGCGGCAAACTGCGCATTATCCGACGCGACATTCACCTCTGACTCCCAGTTGCCACCCGTAACCGTAACACTCTGACTACCACCATCGGCCGATATTGTCACGCTCGTCTTATCGAACGACCAGAAAGCGCGAGTACCCGGCGATACAAGGTCGATAAAGATGGCGTTTTTACCCTGAGGCGAGCCATTATACGATGCGCGGATAGTCTTAATGGTAATATCGTCACCTACCTTAGCGCCTGACGCTTCCCAATACTTATTTTCACCCTCGGGGCTGCAAAGACCATAGATATATACAGTACCCGTATCATCCATAAGGTCGAAGTTGCCATAGGTCGTATTATTCACAGAGGTGATAGTACCCGAAAGGATATAGTAATCCGTCTCGGTCTC
>JAZNDK010000059.1:0-11587 GCA_045588005.1 Alistipes sp.
CCAAATTTGCTGTGAAAAAGGGTCATTCTCGGCCTCTCAATCAAAGCCACGGATGGAATGTAGGTCAAGTACTATCCATCCGTGGCTTTCTCATGTCAGCGTCACTACAGCGCCGCTCTGACAACAAATTCTCTGCGTTGCGGAGAGGGGTCATTCTCAGCCTCTAAATCATTATCTCGAATAGAATCTATATCATATCCGATTAGTAGAAAGTACCCTTGCGACCAAAGATAGCGTAACCGAAATTGAATGTAAGGTAGAAGTTGTTGGTCGAGTCGAAGTTATATTTTGTTAAAGCGAGGCTTACAGGGCCTACGCGCGTGTGATAAATCAACGATAGGTCCGACATGTAGAAGAGGTTCTTATCCTGATACTTATCTCGTAACATCGCATAGAGGCTTAGTCGGGCATAGAGGTTATCGTAGATGCGTATCGTAGGCATTAGACCAACACCTACATACCTATCGGCGCGGTACTCGGGCATATATATCATGCGCGAGTGAAGAAGTGGTGCAAACTGTGGTGCCGAGAGGTTGGTAGCCTCTACCGAGTCAAAGGTAGGATGTGTAGTATAGACACCCTCGACAGCATATCCCATAGAGAGGAGTCCCGAGTCGGTAATATCGAAGTATTGCTCCCACTGAACCTTTGCTCCCCACCACTGTCTGATAGCGTGATATACATCCTCGCCATCGGGATAAATCAGACCGTCGCTCGAATCTCGATCGTCGCTACCATAAACATAGATCACCGAGGCGTCTATCTTACTACCCTTAGTTGGGAAGAGGGTCTTGTTGAGCGTATTATTGGCAATGTTGAAAGCTCCGCCAATATACGAGAAGTGTGAGTATTGAAGCCTTTTATACTCATCCATATCGTAGCAGTAGCTGTTGCGGCCCACATTGAAGGTGAAGTCGGCAACGCTGTGACGCGTGAGCGACGCTCCGAACAACAACGATAGGTAGTTCTCCAACACTCGCATCTGCTCGGCGTTATCTACAGGAGTAAGGTTGCCGAAGTTACCCTTCATCGTATTGGTAATGTTGAAGTTGTAGGAGTAATCGATAAAGAATGTGAAATCCTTAACAAAGGTTGTGCGTCCTTTAAGACGAGCCATCGTATATACCGGACCAAGCAGAATATCAAGGTTGAAATCTTGGATAACCCTACCCCACCATCCATATTTAAGACCAAGATAGGCTTGGTTGAATGCCGTAGAGGAGATATTACCTCCTATCATAATATCGAGCTTGGGTTTGACCCTCATGGGTAGATAGAGGTCGTACTTATCGGTAAAGATGTTGTACTTAACCGAAGGGAAGTCACTGCGCACTGCGTGATTAGCCAAGAGCGTGAGGTAGTTATACCAAATAGTATTAAACCTGCTATATGGCTTATCCCTCATTTCGCGACGGAAGCTACGCTCGCGTGGCTCGATATGAAGCAGACGTTCAGTGAGCAGATACTGTTCATCACTGAGTCCCTCCAAATAGATATCGCCTACTTTGCTATCGGGCCAGCTGTCACGAAACTCGCGACGCATGGCATCTACCTCTTCGGCCGTAACGCGCCGCTTGACAAGCTCTTTGATGCGCGGCATGGCGGCCAAAGCATCGTTATAACCCTGAGCCATAATCTTTGCTGCCTGACTAAAATCGAGCATCGAGGCATCGACAGCACGCTGTATAAATACAGACCTATCCTCCGGCATATCGAAGTCCGATGGCATGGTAATAAGCGACATCATCTGGTCGATGACCGAGGCATTTTGGAGCACATCGGGTTTGACATCGACGCAGGCTATGCCAATGATAATATCGGGTCTATGCAGTTTATCCATAGCCTGCCACGGGAAGTTGTCGTAGCATCCTCCATCACACATCATTGCCGAGTCGATCTCGACAGGTGGAAAGGCCACGGGGATAGACATAGAGGCGCGTATCGAACGAGCTAAATCTCCCGAGGTAAGCTCCACAGCACTATGACGTTGCATATCGGTAGCCATGCAACTGAATGGTATCATTAAGCGGCTGAAATCGCCCCCGCAAGCAGCCATAGGGCGAGAGAAAAAGTTGTGTAGGGCGATATCTATCTCGGCGGTATTTATCACCGAGCCAGGTATTACTATACGGCGCTTCTCTTCGTGCTCGGTCTCATCCTCGGATACATCTATCGGAATCTCGATCATCGAGCTGATGCGGTCGCGCTCCATGTAGTAGTTCTTGTACCTCTCCTTGATATTTCCTCCTACCCATCTATCCATATCTCCCGAGAGGGCCACAGCCTCCATCTCCTCGATGCTGTATCCCGAGGCGTATAGACCGCCGATAATCGAGCCCATCGATGTTCCCGAGATATAGTCTATCGGAATATCGTTATCCTCCAAAGCTCTGAGAACCCCTATATGGTATAGACCCTTTGCGCCACCACCACTCATCACAACGCCGACACTCTGAGCACTACTTCGGATAGGCAAAAGTAGCAAAAGAGAGATAATTATGTATAAAAATATTCTCATTCACAAAATAATTAGTAACTTTGTAGGTCGGTTATGTTCTGCAAAATTAGTACTATTATTATAGAAAAACAATAACACGGGTTTTATGATAAACAAAATCGAGCAATTATTAAGCGAAATCGAGGCATTTGCCCCCAAAAACGGAGCAGATGTCGAGGCTTTTCGTATCAAGATACTCGGAAAGAAGGGTGTGTTAGGAGCCCTTATGGAGGAGTTTAAGAGTGTCCCTGCTGAGCAGAAGAGGGAGCTTGGACAAAAGCTTAACCACCTTAAAACAGTAGCCACAGAGCGTATCAACACCCTCAAAGAGGAGCTCTCGTCAGCGGCTGAGCGCAGCGCGGCACATATCGACGATATGACACGCCCGGGAACAACCGAACAGGTGGGTTCGCGCCACCCTATCTCTATTGTCAAGAATGAGATTGTATCTATCTTCTCGCGCTTAGGCTACACCGTGGCAGATGGCCCTGAGATTGAAGACGATTGGCATGTTTTCTCGGCCTTGAACTTCCCGCCAGAGCACCCCGCACGCGATATGCAGGATACCTTCTTTATCGAGAAGAACCCCGATGTTGTACTTCGTACACACACATCCTCAATTCAGGTGCGCACCATGGAGCGTCAAAAGCCCCCGATTCGCGTAATATGCCCGGGTAGAGTATTCCGCAATGAGGCTATCTCGTACCGCGCACATTGTATCTTCCATCAGATCGAGGGTCTATATATCGACCGTAATGTGTCGTTTGCCGATATGAAGCAGTCGCTACTCTACTTTGCGAAGGAGCTCTTCGGCGAGCAGGCTCAGATTCGCATGCGCCCCTCGTACTTCCCCTTTACCGAACCTTCGGCCGAGGTCGATGTGTCGTGCTCGATATGTGGCGGTAAGGGCTGTGGTGTCTGCAAGGGCACAGGCTGGTTGGAGATTATGGGTTGCGGTATGGTTGATCCTAATGTATTGGAGGCCAACAATATCGATCCTAAGGAGTTCTCGGGATTTGCATTTGGTATGGGTATTGAGCGTATTGCTATGCTTAAGTATGGCGTTGGCGACCTACGCCTCTATTTCGAGAACGACGTGCGTTTCCTCAACCAATTTGAGAGCGCGTTGTAGTAGGCAGACTACGACCACTTGTTAGAGTAAAATATGTCATATTGGCTTAGAACCAACATACTCGTAGCACTATTGCTAACAACTATTGTGGCATTTGCAGCACCCGACTCTCCGTCGGCGAGGTCTGCAGATGCCTCAATGTTCACTATGCCCGATACGTTGAGCCGTACATATCGCCATACCGAGGCTGTGAAGCGACTACATATCGAGCGAGATACCCTCGCGGCACGTCACATATGGCAGGGTATTGTTGCAGAGGATAGTCTATACTCGCCGGCATTGTACAACCTCAGTCGTGTTGAGCGAGGAGAGAGGGCTCTGAGATATGCAGAGAGAGCATATAAGCAGGATTCTAATAATAGGTGGTATGCCCAAAACTACGCCAAGCACCTTGTTGTAGCGCGACGTTATAGTGACGCTCTACCCGTTTACCGCACACTTGTCAGGCTCGACCCTCGCGATATAGAGGCCTATCACGCCTTGGCAGTGCTTTATGCTTCTGGGGGTATGCCCTACTCGGCAATATCGATTTTGGACTCGGCCGAGATACGTACAGGGTACAACATCTACTTGGCGGCGATGAAGCAACAGCTTCTTATCGAGACTCGACAGTTCGATAAGGCGATAGACGCTGGCGAGCGTATCGTCGAGGAGTATCCCTATGATATCGATGCCCGAACAACGCTTGCCTACGCTTATGAGGCGGCGGGGCGTGACTCCGTGGCACAACTACGCTACGAGGAGGCCTTCCGCATGGATAGCACCAACTTACAGACGCTCACAGCCCTTGTTGATTACTATGAGCGCAAGGGCGATACTCAACATATGTTCGACTACGAGAAGCGTCTTTTCCGCGACCGAAGAGTTACAATCGATGATAAGCTACGCCGCTTGGAGCAATATACCTCCGACCTTAGTTTCTACTCAAATAACTACTTCAACATAGGGGCTGTAATACTTGGCTTGGCTATCGACTACCCCAACAACCGCAAGGTTACGGATGCCTATGCCAGCCATCTGCTTGCTGCGGGCGAGTATGAGACAGCTTTGGAGTTGTTGCGTCGTCATCTTAACGATGAGGGTACAACAGATGCAGAGTTTATATCGCTGCTGCAATTGGAGAACTATCTCGAGCGTACCGACCTGATAGCCATGGATCTTTCGGAGGGTTTAGCACGCTTTCCTAAGAGTCTTGCACTACACACTTTTGCTGCATATCTTGCTAATGAGCATGACGAGTATCGATTAGCAGTCGAGCTTATCGAGGAGGCGATAGGGCTCTGTAAGAGTAATGAGGAGCTGAGTGAGACATGGGGTTATTTGGGGGATATACACCACTCCGCAGCCAATGATAGGGCGGCATTTAAGGCCTACCGCAGAGCTCTATCCTACAATGGCGACAACGCCATGGTGCTGAACAACTATGCATACTTCCTAAGTCTTCTGGATAGGGAGCTTGACAAGGCTTTGGAGATGACAATGAAGGCTGTAATGCTCGAACCAAACAATGCTACATATATAGACACCTATGCGTGGGTTCTACACCGCCTCGGTCGCAACGATGAGGCCAAGGAGGTTATGCGTCAGGCTCTATCTCTGAGCGGACAGAAGGATAGCTCGCTACTTGCCCACTATGGCGATATATTGTGGGCTCTCGGCGAGGAGTTTATGGCCGATACTTACTGGAAAAAGGCGGTAGATATGGGTTACGATGCCGAGGAGATGCGCCTGCATCAAGAGTCGTTAAAAGAGAATAGAAAGAGGTAATATGAGTCCAAGAACGTTATACACTACCCTACTTACGATTGTCGTCGTCATAGTGTCACTACCCCACTTTGCTGTGGCGCAGAGCAATACAAAAATTGAGGAGCAACGTCGCCGTGTCGAGCAGTATAAAAAGGATTTGGAGAGCTCGAAAAAGGAGGTAGAGAGCCTTAAAAAGGAGAAGAGCACTGCTTCGCAGCGCATATCTGCGCTCGACAAGCAGGTGCGCTCACGCAGCAAGTATATCGCCGAGGTGGAGCGCGAGTTGAGCCTTGTCGAGGAGGATATCTCCGATATTTCATCCTTAATCGACTCGCTCGGTAAGGAGCTCGACTTTAACCGCGAGGTATATGCCGAGGCTGTGCGTACGGCCTATCGCAACTATCGTCAGAATAACAACAGTAACTACCTCTTCTCGGCGAGTAGCCTAACTGATGCGGCGCGTCGTATGGCTCAGATACAACATGTGGCCGATAGCCGACGTATCTTGGCCGATACTATCGAGAGTCAGACTCTTGTTTTCAACAAGGAGCGCGAGGAGCTCGACATTAGGCGTCATGAGCTCGACTCAGTGACCCGTATTCTCGAAGCTGAGCGTAAGGCGTTGAAGAGCGATAGGAATGAGGCGCAGCGTAGTTATAACTCGCTGAGCAAGAAGGAGAAGAAGGCCATTACGCGTCAGCGTGAGCAGCAGAAACGCTTAGATCAGGCTGTAGCCGAGCTCTCGAAGCTTACGCGTGGCAATAAGGTAGGTGGCAGCTTCTCGGCCAAGACTTCAAATTTGAATCTCCCCGTGGCAGGTGGCAGCATCGCTAAGTCGAGCGGTGCTACAGCAACAATTACAGGAGCTAAGGGTGCTGCGGTAAGGAGTATCTACGAGGGTTTGGTGATGCGTGTCGATAAGAACGAGAGTACTAACCACTACGCCGTATTTATCGCCTATGGCGAGTATTTGTCTGTATATACCAATGTGAGCAACGTTACGGTTAAGGCAGGCGACAAGGTAAAGCGTGACCAGCAGATTGGTACAACGGGCTTAGGTGTAGATCACAATGGCAATCAGTATGCCTATGTTCAGTTTGCTATTCACGATACAAGGGCCGGTCGTCAGCTCTCGGTGTTGGAGTTCTTCAAAAAGAGATAATTGCGATTATGATACATTTCTACAATCAGGAGTGCAACTATTTGCCCGCAGCGCGTCTGAAACTGCGTAAGTGGATAGACGAAGTTATACGCCGCGAGGGATATCGTGTTGGCGAGATTAACTATATTTTTTGTTCGTCGGAGTACCACCGAGCTATGAATCGCGACTTTTTGGGTCACGACTATTTTACCGACGTCATAACCTTCGAGGAGCGTGAAAGCCGTCGTGAGGAGGGAATTATCAATGGCGAGGTCTATATTGATGTGGCTACGGTCGAGGACAACGCCGATTTGTATAATTCGTTACCTGTTAATGAGATGCGACGTGTTATTATTCACGGCGCACTCCACCTTTGCGGACATCGCGATAAGGCCCCCACTGCCGAGAAGATGATGCGCCGTTTGGAGAACCGCTACCTTAAACTATTGCGCGAGGATATACTATGATGCTTGATTTCGATGTAGTTGTTGTTGGCGCAGGCCACGCAGGGTGTGAGGCGGCTTCGGCAGCTGCTCGCCTTGGTAGTCGCACACTGCTCATAACTATCGATATGGAGAAGATTGCATCTATGTCGTGTAATCCGGCTGTCGGCGGTGTTGCTAAGGGTCAGATTGTCAGAGAGATAGATGCTCTTGGTGGTCGTATGGGGCGTATCACCGACCACTCGACCATTCAGTTCCGTATGCTTAACCGCTCGAAGGGAGCGGCCATGTGGAGTCCGAGAGCGCAGTGCGACAAGGCTGAGTTCTCGAAGGCGTGGCGCAGAGAGCTCGAAAACACCCAAAATCTCTATTTGTGGCAGGATTCGGTGTGTGAGCTGATACTCGATAAAGCAGAAGATAAAACCTCGGTTAGAGGGGTTAAAACGCGCATGGGCGTTGAGATAGGTTGCTCTAAACTTATCCTAACCACGGGAACATTCCTCGAGGGTGTTATGCACTGTGGTGAAGCCTCGGCCGAGGGTGGTCGTGCAGGAGACGAGGCGGCTCATGGTATAACTGCGCAGCTGCGCTCGTTGGGCTTCGAGGCCGGAAGGATGAAGACAGGCACTCCCGCTCGTTTGGATGCCCGCACTATTAACTTTGATGTACTCGAAGTTCAGGAGGGTGATGTAGAGCCGTCTAAATTCTCGTTTGACCCTGATACTCAATCTGTTAAGCACCAACTACCCTGCTTCATGGTATATACTTCGAGCAAGGTACACGATATTCTCCGCACGGGTTTTGACCGCTCTCCCCTATTCACTGGTCGTATCGAGGGTCTTGGACCGCGTTACTGTCCGAGTATCGAGGATAAGCTACGCACCTTCGCAGATAAAGAGCAACACCAGTTATTTCTTGAGCCGGAGGGTCGCTCGACTAACGAGTACTACCTCAATGGTTTTTCTTCGTCACTACCCTACGAGGTTCAGTTAGAGGCTCTTCATTCGATATCGGGTCTTGAAGACGTGCATGTCTATCGCCCCGGCTACGCAATCGAGTATGACTATTTTCCCCCTACACAGTTG
The DNA here is from genome assembly GCA_045588005.1 of Alistipes sp. GTDB lineage: Bacteria > Bacteroidota > Bacteroidia > Bacteroidales > Rikenellaceae > Alistipes. Next base: position 8,045 of record JAZNDK010000059.1, read on the forward strand.
CGTCACTCGCTCGAAACAAAGATTGTTGAGGGCCTATATTTTGCAGGTCAGATAAACGGAACTACGGGTTATGAGGAGGCGGCTGCTCAGGGTCTGATGGCAGGAATAAATGCTCACCGTGCTCTAAGAGGCCAATCTGCTATCTCGCTAAACCGCGACGAGGCGTATATTGGTGTTCTTATAGACGACTTGGTAACTAAGGGCGTAGATGAACCTTATCGAATGTTTACCTCGCGCGCTGAGTATAGAATCCTTCTTCGACAAGATAATGCAGATGCTCGACTCACCCCGTTAGGTCATGAAATAGGTTTGGTGAGCGATGAAAAGTATGATAGATTGCTCAAAAAAAATTCAGCTGTAGAATCGCTTATTTCGATGCTTCGTCGTACACCAGTCAAAATAGGCGAAATTGATAGTTATTTAATTTGTGTTGGGGAGGAGCCCTTAACTCAGGGAAAAAAGCTTTATGATGTAGTTTTGCGTAGCGGAGTTAAGATTAAAGAGCTTGCTGCCGTTTTTGCAAAGTTAGGTAGCTTCATAGAGAGTGAGGGTCTTACAGACGAAATTATTGACCAAACAGAAATACAGATAAAGTATCGAGGCTATATTGAAAGAGAGAGATACTTTGCGGAGAAGATGCACCGTTTGGAGAGTATTGTTATTCCTGACAAATTTGAATTTGAGAGTTTGCAGTCGCTTACTATCGAGGCCCGCCAAAAGTTGAGTAGAATACGACCTTCGACCATAGGGCAAGCCTCGCGTATTCCGGGTGTTTCACCAGCAGATATAAATGTACTACTTATAAAATTTGGCAGATAAAACCTCTTTTCCTTTCAATATATCGAGTGTTCCACGTGGAACACTCGATTTTTTATCATTAAATATAAAAAGTAGGGTAGTCTTCTTTGAACTTTACTAAAATAAAAATGGATGGAGACAATATCTATCTCCATCCACTGGTTTAGCTTATATAGTGCTTACGCGCTACATAAATAGTAAATTACATTACCTCAACATTCCAGTTATGAACATCCTCTACGCGGCCATACTGGATGCCCTGAAGGTGATCGTACATCTTCTTGCAAGTATCGCCAACCTTCATGCCATAGTCATAGGTAACGCCATTGTCAAGGTCGTACAAAGCACCGATGGGCGAAATTACAGCAGCTGTACCGCAAGCACCAGCCTCCTCGAATGTAGCAAGTTCCTCAACAGGGATGTCGCGCTCCTCAACAGTAAGACCAAGATCAACAGCAATCTGACGAAGGCTCTTGTTGGTGATTGAGGGAAGGATTGAGCTTGACTTAGGAGTAACATATGTGTTGTTCTTAATACCGAAGAAGTTAGCAGCACCAAACTCCTCAACCTTAGAGTGTGTGGCAGCGTCAAGGTAGAGAACGTTAGAGAAGCCTTTCTGGTGAGCCTCCTCCAATGACCAGATTGACGATGCGTAGTTACCACCAACCTTAACGTCACCTGTTCCACGTGGAGCAGCACGGTCTTGATCACGCATGATAAGGGCCTTAATAGCATTCATACCACCCTTGAAGTATGGGCCTACAGGAGCGCAGAAGATGATAAGATCAGCCTCATCAACAGCACGAACACCAAGACAAGTCTTTGTGCCGAGTAGGGTAGGGCGCAAGTAGAGCGAAGCACCTGTCTCGTAAGGAGGAATGAAGTCAGCGTTGCGACGAACACACTCAACACAACCCTCAACAAACTGCTCAACAGTAGGAGCGGGCAAGCAGAGGCGGTTAGCCGAGTTGATCATACGCTTAGCGTTCTCGTCGGGACGGAACAAACGTACCTTACCATCAACACCACGGAAAGCTTTAAGACCCTCGAAGATCTCCAAACCGTAGTGAAGACATGCTGCCGACATGTGCATCTTGATATACTCATCGTCGGTTACCTGCATCTGGCTCCACTCACCGTTAGCGTAGTGGTAGCGAACATTGAAAGCGGTCTTGTAGTACGCAAAACCAAGCTCTCCCCATTTGATGTTTTCCATAAAGTTAAGTTAAAAAGTTTTGTTGGTTATATTTTTCTTTTAGGTTGTCTTATTAGGCTAACCCTTTGATTTACAATTATTTAATTATCCAACCATAGCTCCTGACATGGTTTTATCCTCGGGCTGAAGCAGTACCAAACGGCCCAAAGCATCCTCGGCCATGAGAATCATACCGCGCGACTCGATACCCTTAATCTCGCGAGGCGCAAGGTTGGCTAAAACAAGCACCTGACGGCCAACCAACTCCTCGGGAGTGTAGTACTCGGCAATACCCGAAACAATGGTGCGCTTGTCGATACCTGTGTCGATGGTGAGCTTCAAGAGCTTCTTTGTCTTTGCTACCTTCTCTGCTGCGAGGATAGTAGATACGCGGATATCCATCTTCTGGAAGTCATCGAACGACACCTCGGCCTTCTGCTCTGTAACATTCTGTGCAGCCTCGGCCTCGAGCTTTGCACGGCGCGACGCTTCGAGCTTATCTAACTGCTTTTGAATAACGTCATCCTCGATCTTCTCGAAGAGAAGCTGAGCCTCGCCAATGGTGTGGCCAGCTGCAATAAGCTCCATAGAGCCAAGTTGCTCCCACGAGAACTTATCAATAGCCAACATATCGAGAATCTTGCGTGCCGAGAAGGGCATGAAGGGCTCGATGGCGATAGCCGTATTTGCCGTAATCTGTAAGGCGATATTGAGAATAGTCTTAACACGCTCAGGATCGGTCTTAACGACCTTCCAAGGCTCGGTGTCCGCGAGATACTTATTACCGATACGCGAGTATGCCATAGCATCCTTCAACGCCTCGCGGAAGTGATAGTGTTCGATATTACGCTCCAACGAAGCTTTAATCTTCTGCAACTCCTCGATCGTGGCCTCGTCATACTCCGTAAGTGCGCCACGCTCGGGAACTACGCCGTCGTAGTACTTCTTTGTGAGCACCAAGGCGCGGTTCACAAAGTTGCCAAGTACGGCAACAAGCTCCGAGTTGTTGCGTGCCTGATAATCCTTCCATGTGAAGTCGTTATCCTTGGTCTCGGGAGCATTTGCGCAGAGAACATAGCGCAACACATCCTCCTTACCGGGGAACTCGTCTAAGTATTCGTGAAGCCATACAGCCCAATTCTGCGAGGTAGATATCTTGTCGCCCTCCAAGTTTAGGAATTCGTTGGCAGGCACATTCTCTGGAAGGATGTAGTCGCCATGAGCCTTCAACATAGAGGGGAAGACAATACAGTGGAAGACAATGTTATCCTTACCGATAAAGTGAACCATCTTAGTATCCTCGCTCTTCCAATATTTCTCCCAATCGGGTGTAAGGTCCTTTGTAGCAGATATATAGCCAATAGGCGCATCAAACCAAACATAGAGCACCTTACCATCGGCACCCTCAACCGGCACTGGAATACCCCAATCCAGGTCACGGCTCACGGCACGAGGCTGCAAGCCGAGGACGAGCCAGCTCTTGCACTGACCATAGACATTCGACTTCCACTCCTTGTGACCCTCCAATATCCACTCGCGAAGGAAGCCCT
>JAZNDK010000060.1:0-48092 GCA_045588005.1 Alistipes sp.
GTATCTTTTTTAATACCCTCGAAGAATAGGAAGTTATTCCCCCACTGAATTAGAGGGGGTGCTGCGGAGTAGCGGGGGAGAGGTCTGTTGCGCCAAAGGCGCAGTCAACCGTTGCGGGTTCGACGAGCCCGAAAGGGACAAGAGTTAGACATTTTTCACCCCTGCTACGGTGTGGCAGAGGCGGGGAGTGAAAAAAATTAATGTAAAATTTACACGCAGTGTTCCTAAAATAACAATAAAGGTATTACCTTTGCACTCGGTTAGTTAGGATATATTATCACGAATTATATATTAATCACTCAAAAAAATATAGCAAACTATGGCTACATTGGATTTGACCAAGTATGGCATTGAGGGTGCCGAGATTATCTACAACCCCTCCTATGAGCAACTCTTTGAGGACGAGACCAACCCCGCACTCACCGGCTTCGAGAAAGGACAACTCACCGAGACCGGCGCAGTGAACGTAATGACCGGTATCTACACCGGACGCTCGCCCAAAGACAAATTCTTCGTAAAAGACGCAATCAGCGAGAATACCGTATGGTGGACCAGCGAGGAGTACAAAAACGACAACAAGCCCGTAACTCCCGAGGCTTGGAAAGAACTCAAAAAGATTGCTACCGACCAGCTCAACGGCAAGAAACTCTACGTTATGGATACCTTCTGCGGTGCCAACGAGAACTCGCGCCTGAAAATCCGTTTCATTATGGAGGTTGCTTGGCAGGCTCACTTTGTGAAAAATATGTTCATCCGCCCCACCGAGGAGGAACTCGCAAACTATGGCGAGCCCGATTTCGTGGTACTCAACGCCTCGAAGGCAAAAGTTGAGAACTACAAAGAACTCGGCCTGAACAGCGAGACCGCAGTTGTTTTCAACCTCACCGACAAGATGCAGGTTATCATCAACACCTGGTATGGTGGCGAGATGAAGAAGGGTATGTTCTCCTATATGAACTACCTCCTGCCTTTGAAAGGTATCGCTTCGATGCACTGCTCGGCAAACACCAACGAGAAGGGCGAGACCGCAATTTTCTTTGGTCTTTCGGGTACCGGCAAGACCACCCTTTCGACCGATCCCAAACGCCAACTCATCGGCCATGACGAGCACGGCTGGGATGACGAGGGTATCTTCAACTTCGAGGGTGGCTGCTATGCTAAGGTTATCAACCTCGACAAGGAGAGCGAGCCCGACATCTGGAACGCTATCCGCCGTGACGCTCTCTTGGAGAACGTAACCGTAGACGCCGAGGGTCACTGCGACTTTGCAGATAAGAGCGTAACCGAGAACACTCGCGTTTCGTACCCCATCTACCACATCAATAACTTCGTTGAGCCCGTATCTAAGGCTCCCGCAGCTAAGAAGGTTATCTTCCTCTCGGCTGATGCATTCGGTGTGTTGCCTCCCGTATCAATCCTCACTCCCGAGCAGACTAAGTACTACTTCCTTTCAGGCTTTACTGCTAAGTTGGCAGGTACCGAGCGTGGCATTACCGAGCCTACACCTACATTCTCGGCATGCTTCGGCGCAGCCTTCCTCTCACTCCACCCCACAAAGTATGGCGAGGAGCTCGTAAAGAAGATGGAGGCAGCAGGTGCTACTGCATACCTCGTAAACACAGGTTGGAACGGCACAGGCAAGCGTATCTCTATCAAGGATACTCGTGGCATCATCGACGCTATCCTCGATGGCTCAATCGACAAGGCCGAGACAAAGCAGATTCCTATCTTCGACTTCAAGGTTCCCACAGCGTTGCCCGGCGTAGATCCCGCAATCTTGGATCCTCGCGACACTTACAGCAATGTTGAGGATTGGAACACTAAGGCCGAGGATTTGGCTGGTCGTTTCATCAAGAACTTCTCGAAGTTCACAACAAACGAGGAGGGCAAGGCTCTTGTAGCTGCTGGTCCTCAGCTCTAATGGGTGCATAACCTATGCAAACAAAAGGGGATGACAAAAAATATTTGTCATCCCCTTTTACTATAAGAGTGATATAGTATCGTTCTACTTGACTAATAGCTTATAACCAACACCTCGTATCGAGCATATCTCCACATTGGTATCCGAGGATAGGTGGCTTCGCAATTTTGAGATAAAGACGTTGAGCGAGCGCAAGTTGTAGTAGCTATCATCGCCCCACAAATCAAGAAGCATCGCTCGCGAGCTGACCACACGACCTATATTTGCTGCTAAGACTCTGAGTATGGCCGATTCGCGAGCCGAAAGACGCACAATAGAGTCCTCGCCGCTGAGCGTCGAGTTGATAGCGTTGAAGATGAAAACTCCAATCCGATACTCCGATTTATGCTCCTCCGCATCTCCAAGGCGCGTGAGTAGAGCCTCGACCCTAACCAAAAGTTCGCTCATGGCAAAGGGCTTACGCAGATAGTCGTGACCGCCCGAACGGAAACCCTCGACAACATCCTCGGCAGCACTACGCGCTGAGAGGAAGAGAAAGAGCGTCTCGGGATGGCGAGCCCTCATGCGTCGCACCATCTCGAAGCCATCCATGCGTGGCATCATTATATCTGCAACGACAAGGTCGCAGTGCCACTCCTCGATACGGCGAAGACCCTCCTCGCCATTCTCTGCAACACGAACCTCGTAGCCGGCACGCTCCAGAGCCTCGACAACAACACGACGAAGCACATCTTCATCCTCAACAACCAATATATGCCTACTTACCATAACGCGGAAGATGCAGCGTAAAGCATGAGCCAGAGCCTACGTCTGAGGTGAGTTCCACATGGCCGCCATGCTGCTTAACAATAGATTTAACATAGTATAATCCAAGGCCATAGCCCCTTGTGTCGTGACGGTTACCCATCGTAACACGATAGAACTTATCGAAGATGCGGCGTTGTTCTCGTCGTGGGATGCCTACCCCATTATCGGCAACGCTGATTACAACGCGCTCATCATCGCCCTCAGCCGACACCCTTACCACTGCTGCACGAGAGCTATACTTCACAGCATTATCGACTAAAGCCCTCAATACCCCCGATAAGTGAAAGCGGTCGGCAATAAGCGTAACATCACTATCGACCTCGACATGCCACTCTACCGAACGCGACGCATATTTAAGCGTAAGCGAGGCAACCACCTCCTCGACAACCTCTCTAACGCCGCACTCCTCAAAGCGCAACGATGCTTGGCTATACTCCTCGGTCGAGCTTCGCAATATCTCCTCGATCATATCGCCGAGGTGTTTCAACTCACCCTCGACCATTCGCAGGTATTCGACACGTCGCTCTCCATCAGCGGCTAAGCCTTCGTCACTAAGAAGCATATCGGCAGCTGCATATGCCGCTGCCACAGGGGTTTTAAGCTCGTGGGTTATGTTGTGCGTAAGGTCGCGGCGAATCTTTTCGAGGTTCTTAGCCCTGAATAGTGTACGCAAGAGATATACAAAGGTCGAGGCAAGCACCACAACAGAGAGCAGCTGCAAGGCCAGTATCCATCGCATATTGGCGAGAATGGTAGCTTGCGGGTCCTCAACCGTAAGTCGCAGTATCAGCGGCGTGAGGTATTTATCCACCGAGAGGCTCTTACCGCCAATATCCTCCTCGCCCATAGACATCAGCACTATGGGCTCTCTATCCGTTATCGAAAGCACCTCAACACGATACTCGGTCTGGATACCCGCAGTACGCAGACCCTCGCCCACAAAGGCGTCGAAGCGGTTGATATTACCTATGTTTATATTAGCATTACCGTTCATCGAGTTTGTGGCATACCTCCACGATGCCTCCTCCAAGACGCTGCGTATCTGCTGCTCGTAGCTATCCCTCATATCTCGGTAGGTACGCACCGCCCACAATGCCTCAACAGTAGCTAAGAGCACCAACGAGAGCACAACCAAGAGTGACACTATGCTAAATCGCGACTTTTTCATTATTGATGATTATTGTAGTGCAAAGATATCTAAAAATATGGGGCTTAAAAAGTGAAAACACCCCATTTAACACTATTTAACAAAACTATTAACAATCTTTAACCCTAAAAATTAGGCGCGCTCACTTTATCGAGCTACCTTTGCACTAAGAAAAAGAGCTCTTTTACCTAAACATGTAATTAACAAAAAAAATGTATGATATTATGAAACGCATACTTTTATTCATCGCTACGTTGCTATGCGCCATATCGGCAATGGCTACGGGGCTGGACAATGCACAAAAGCCCCTCTATATTCTTAATGGCAAGGTTATCGAGGCCGAAGAGTTCAACACTATTTCCTCTGACGATATCGAGTCTATGACCATCATACGCGATGAGGAGCGTCTGCGCAAGTTAGACTCTTTTGGCGACACTTCAAACGGTGTGATAGTCGTAACACTCAAAAGCGAGGCGGACAACGACGAGGTATTTATACATGCCGACATCATGCCATCGTTTATGAGTGGTGATATACGCACCTTCCAAAATTGGGTGATGGAGAGTATTCGCTATCCCCAGAAGGCGATAGAGAGTGGCATTGAGGATAACATCATCGTATCTTTTACGGTTAATCGCGAAGGTTATATCGCCGCTGAGAGCATTAAGATACTACAATCCAGGCATGCCATACTTGCCGACGAAGTTAAACGTGTAATCACCTCGTCGCCACGCTGGACACCTGCTATACAGGCGGGACAGAACGTTGCCGTGCAATTTACCATGCCCGTTATCTTCCAACTATCGGATAAGGATAAGAACTCCGCGCAACCCACCGAGAGTAAAGCCAACGATAACTCAAAAGTAGTATTGCAAGATAAGGAGGTTATGGTTAGGGCCCTCAACGAGACGAAACCTACAGATAAGAGTCCTACGCTCTACATCATCGATGGCAAACCCTGCACATACGAGGAGTTTAAGACTCTGCCCGCAACAGAGATAAAGATGATCACCATCGTCAAAGATGAGAACAACCTGCTTCGCTATTACCGCGATTTTGGCGATACATCGAATGGCGTAGTATTTATCCACACCGAGTCTAACGACCCGCGCGTAGAGAGCGACCCCGACACCTTGCCTACATTCTTCGGTAAGGAGATATCTACATTCCAGACGTGGGTTATCGAGAATACCCGCTACCCTAACCAACTAATCGACCAGAGACTCTCGGCCCACATCGTCGCTAAGTGCATAATCAACAATATGGGATTTATCGAGGTTATGGAGCTTAACACCATAAAGGGTACTCCCCATCAACTCTTCGACGAGGAGGTACGACGCGTGATGTTATCTGCACCACGCTGGCAACCCGCAACAAAAGATGGTAAGACCGTAGCCTTCGAGATTACCCTACCCATAATCTTCGGAGCAATGGAGTGACAACCCCTAAACCTACAATAAACATGGCGAGGTGTCTAACTATCTGAACACCTCGCCCTTTATTAACAACACACCCCACCTGTTAGTGAGTAAAGATACGACCTAACTGTCGCTCCTGCTTCTCGTACTGCAGACGCGACGTAGTAGGATACTGCAACTTCTCAAACTCCTTAACAGCCGACTCTATATCTCGAAGCAACATATCGGCCATATCGCGAGACATGCCCTGACGAACAACAATACGCATAACGACAACATCGTCGATATTCTTAGGCAACGAATAGGCTGGAACCATCCAGCCACTCTGCTGCAAAGCGGCCTGCAAATCGTACAAGGTCCACTTGGCCGTACGGTTATACTCATCACTCAAACACCAGATAAACAGTGGATTAACAATATCCTCAGAGTAATTCTCGAAGCAGTGCATAGCTCCGATACGCTGATGACAATAACGAGCTATCTCCATACAGTTCTGCTGAACACGACGGTAGCCCTCACGACCCAGATGGATGAAGTTATAGTACTGAGCTAGAATCTGCGAGGCAGGGCGCGAGAAATTAAGACCCACCTGCGTAACCTCAGCACCAAGATAGTTCACCGAGAAGGACATCTCCTTAGGCAGCAGGCTCTTATCGCGCCATACAACCCAGCCCAAACCCGGATAGACAAGGCCAAACTTATGGCCCGAGGTCGATATTGACTTAACCCATTTAAGCCTGAAATCCCACTTCGTATCGGGGCTGACAAAGGGCAAAATGAAGCCTCCCGAAGCGGCATCCACATGTATCGGAATATCGAAGCCCGTGCGGTGGTTGAACTTATCGAGCTCCCTATCCAGCTCCTCGACATCGTCGTTAAGGCCTGTCCATGTGACACCCGCAATAGGAACAATACATATAGTATTCTCATCGCACATGCTCAGTGCCTCCTTAGCCGAGAGTGTCCTATGCTCACGCGACAAGGGAACCTGACGCAGCTCAACCTGCCACAACTGACAGAACTTCTCCCAAACAACCTGCATGCCCGAGCTCATAACAAGATTGGGCCTATCGACACTCTTGCCCGCCTTGATACGTCGCTCACGCCAACGAAGCCACGCCGCAACACCGCCAAGCATACAGGCCTCCGAAGAGCCGATACCCACAGCTCCCGTCTTTGAATCTCCCGACTCGGGAGTATTCCACAGATTAGCCAAGATATTGATACATCGGCTCGCCATAACAGCAACCCTCGGATACTCCGTCTGGTCGATATAGTTCATCGCAACAGACTCATTCATAAGACGCGTAGCATACTCATCCATATACGTCGTGACAAAGGTCGCTAAATTAAGACGAGGCTGCGTCTGTGCATAGGTCTCATCCTTAACTATGCGGTAGGCAATCTCCGAAGGGGTCATCCCCTCAGGAATAGTCATCGTAGGTGCTGGGCGCACCATCTCCTCCGAGCCATAAACAGCTGTGGCAGCAGAAGAGTGCTCTTTTGTGTTACTCATAATATAAATATTTTCGTTATTAGACGATTACCCCTCAGCAAGACTCACAAACTATGCCAGCAATATACCCCATACATCAAAATCAAAAAAGCCCTCATAAATTTGCTTAATGATTTTTTTTTATCTATCTTTGCCCCCCGAATCCCAAAAAGCTCTCGGGATGTAGCGCAGTCCGGTTAGCGCGCCAGCTTCGGGAGTTGGAGGTCCCGGGTTCGAATCCCGGTATCCCGACCAAGGGGCCCAAACAAGGGGCGAGTCGCACAGTGGTACTTGGGTCACATCGGGGGAGAGAGCAGAGCAGCAGGGGTTCAAAAAAAAACTATCAGTGCGGGATGTAGCGCAGCCCGGTTAGCGCACCTGCTTTGGGAGCAGGGGGTCCCAGGTTCGAATCCTGGTATCCCGACACAAGAGGAGTCTTAACACTAAGGCTCCTCTATTTTTTATCTTACACCGAATAAAAACTCCCCGAGGCGTTGCTTTTTGTAGAATGTTTGTTACTTTTGTAGGCGATAAAGCAAAACAACAAAACAACTATCGCTAAATGAGGCTTAACACCACAAAAAATAGAGCCCTGCTCGTCGCACTATCTACCCTACTACTCGCCTCGGGATGGCTCGAAGCAACAGGCCTGACACTCCTCGTAGCTCTCATACCACTAATGATTATCAGCGAGGGATACTCCTCATCGCGCGGCGACTGGTGGCGAATGTGCGGATGGGCAGCTATAACCTTCCTCCTATGGAACGCCACAACAATATGGTGGGTATGGATAGCAACACCCATAGGACCTATAACCGCTGCCATAGTAGGCACATTCTACAACCTCGTGGCTTTCATGGCCTACCACTACACCGCAAAACGAATACATCGGGCCGCAGCATACACACTCCTCGTAGCACTTTGGATTACAACCGAATACGCATACAACTCGGCAGATGTAATGACATTCCCCTGGTTGCTCCTCGGACACGGATTCTCGGGTGATACGTGGGCCGTACAGTGGTACGAATACACGGGCATCTTTGGCGGAACACTATGGGTATTGGCATCCAATATCGCCATATTCGAGATACTACGACACCGCAGCACAACATCGATAGTCCGCGCCGCGCTCATAGTACTTCTACCCCTATCGTTATCGCTATGGCTATACTTCGGCTACAAGCCCTCGGAGCAGAGTGCGAAAGTATCGGTCATTCAACCCAACGTACCCTGCTACGAAGATGAACGCTTCGAGGCGGGGATGATGAACCCTCTGCTCGACATCTACAACCTCATAGGCGAAGCCGATACCGAGAGCGACTTGGTAATAATGCCCGAATCAGCATTAGCATATATACCCGCAGTAGGTTCGATAGACGAGGCCCAATACGAGCGCGTAGCTCCCCTGCTAAGGTCGATATATGGCAACGAACTATCGCATGCCAAACTCGTAGTGGGAGCATCGACAACACGCCTCTATGGCGACAACAGGGCGACAAGCACCGCACACCACTCGTCACGCGTGGGATGGTACGACCACTTCAACTCGGCCCTACTGACAAACGACGCGGGAGAGGTGGAGAGCACCTACCACAAGTCTAAACTCGTGATAGGCGTCGAGGCTGTGCCCCTCAAAAACATCTTCGACCTCTTCGAAATTGACTTAGGGGGCATCAGTGGACAGCTCGGATGGGGCGAGGGTCCAACACTCTTCGAGAAGGATGAGATAGACCTCGGCCCGGCGATATGCTACGAGGCTCTATATGGCCAATACTACGCAGGATTTGCGGCTAAGGGGGCAAACCTAATGGCCGTAATATCTAACGACGGCTGGTGGGGCGACACCGCAGGACACCGCCGACTATTCGACTTCTGCCGCCTGCGTGCCATAGAGACAAGACGCTCGATAGCTCGTAGCGCAAACACCGGAATATCGGGATTTATATCACCACGAGGCGATACCATAGGCTCACGCCTCGAATGGAACGAACAGGGCACACTGTGTGCAGAACTTGAGCTACGTGACAACATCACTATATACACCAAATATGGCGACTGGGTAGCTCGCATATCTATATATGTAGCCATACTCTCGATACTCAACTACATTGCATATCGCATACGTCGCCGCAACCACCTTGTAGATTAAAAAACTCGATATATTATGAACTATACACAGACTCTCGAATTTCTATTTACAGCGATGCCCTCGTTTCAGCGCGTGGGTGCCGAGGCATACAAGCCGGGCTTGGAGCGCATAGCAGCATTTTGCCAACATTTGGGAAACCCTCAGCGCAACTACTACACCATTCATGTTGCCGGCACTAATGGCAAGGGCTCCGTGTCGCACATGCTCGCATCGATACTCCAGCAAGCTGGATACCGCACAGGTCTCTTCACCTCGCCACACCTCGCAGACTTCCGCGAGCGTATTCGCGTCGATGGCGAGATGATACCCAAGCAGAAGGTAGTAAACTTTGTGGATAGACATCAGGCAAAGATGCAGGAACTCGACCTATCGTTCTTCGAGATGACGGCAGCCATGGCCTTCGACTACTTCGACCAGAGCGACGTCGAGGTAGCAATCATCGAGACAGGCCTCGGCGGAAGACTCGATGCTACAAACATCATAACCCCCATCCTCAGTGTCGTAACCAACATCAGCAAGGAGCACACCGAGTTTCTCGGCAACACCATCGAGGCCATAGCCGCTGAAAAGGCCGGAATTATCAAGAAGAGTGTACCGATAGTCATCGGCGAGAAATCCGACGCCTACAACGCCGTATTTGAGAAGCGCGCTACGGAGCTGAACTCAAAGGTTATATACGCCGAGGAGGAGTTTATACTAAACGACGTGGAGCACTTCGACAACCACAACCAACATTTCAGTATCGAGCGTAAGAGGGATAACCGCAACTACGAGCTCGACATCGACCTTTTGGGCGACTATCAGCGTCACAACATCATCACAGCCTGCGCAGCAGCCGACTACCTTGCTGAGCAGACGCCACTGACAATATCACGCCGTGCCTTCCGCGAGGGCTTAGCTACAACAGCAGCCAACACGGGGCTTATGGGTCGCTGGCAGGTGCTCGCCCGCGAGCCATACACCGTATGCGATACGGGCCACAACGTAGGGGGCATGCGCTACATAGCAGCACAGCTCGAAGCGTTGGAGTGCGACAAGTTGTACTGCGTAATAGGCTTCGCTAAGGAGAAGGCACTCGAGGATATTATGCAGCTACTACCGCGCAAGGCTCACTACATCTTTACCCGCGCCTCGGTAGATAGAGCGCGTGAGGTGAGCGACATAGCAGCCGTGGCTGAGCGTCTTGGCCTGGACTTCGAATGTTCAGCAACTGTCGCCGAGGCTGTTGCAAGGGCTAAGGAGTTAGCCGAAGCTAACGATGCGATATTCATTGGCGGCAGCAACTTCGTCGTTGCCGAGATATAACCACTTGACCGGCAAACCGACAATCAAGTCGGTACTATTGTAACAACAACTATACCTTGTATGTAGCATAGGCTGACTAAAACGTGTTTTAGTCAGCCTATGCTAATTATGAGAGTGAACAAAAGAAGGATAGTATTAAGCATGCAAAATTTCATCAATAAATATGAGTAATATAGTTATTATAATCTAACTAACCACCTACACAACTCTAATATTTCCACTTTTTACAGAGTGTATGCCAATAACTATAATGCTGATTTATTGCGTATTATATATAATAACACTTTTATACCATCCACTTATTACACACTTACAATAAATATTCATATTCTCTTCTACTATTCCGGTTAAAAACTTGCAAACATACCATCCACTTATTACCGCTTAGCTTTTAGAGTATTTTCATTGATAATCAATATATTACATTTCACGCCATTCTATATTAACCTTTTACACCCATTTATTTTATTAAAATAAAATTTGGTCGTTTAATAAATTATTCTTACCTTTATAGTAACAAAAACCGAATAATTACCCGCAATTTTCGCTTAAAAATGGCAATTATTCCAAGACTTACATACAACGACCACAATTAAACAACTAACTAATAATAAAAGCCTATGAAAAACTTGACTCACAGAATCGCTTTGATCGTTGCGATCTTATGCGTGGGCAGTGTTTCGGCATTTGCTCAACAAGTGAAGGGTACCGTTAAAGACACAGCAGGCTCTCCTATTATCGGAGCAGCAGTTGTTGTCGAGGGTACAACACATGGCACATCTACCGATGTCGATGGTAACTTTACTATCGACGCTAAAGAGGGCCAAACATTGGTAGTATCTTTCATCGGTTTCACCACCCAGAATGTTTTAGTGGGGGGGGGAAGAACACTCTATGACATTGTTCTTGAGGAAGATGCTCTCAACGTTGAGGAGGTTGTGGTTGTTGGTTATGGTACTCAGAAGAAGAGTGTCGTAACAGCTGCAATCTCATCTATTACGGCTGAGGATCTTAAAGCTCAGTCGAGCAACCGCATCGAGAATGTACTGCAAGGTATGACCTCGGGCGTTACCGTAACATCTCCTTCGGGTGCTCCCGATGCAGGTGCTCAGGTACGCGTGCGTGGTGTCGGCTCTATCAACAACTCAGAGCCTCTGTACATCGTCGATGGTATGGCAATCTCGGGTGGTATCGACTACCTCAACCCCAACGACATCGAGCGTATCGAGGTGTTGAAGGATGCCGCTTCGGGTGCTGTCTATGGTGCTCGTGCCGCTAACGGTGTTATCCTCGTAACCACAAAGAAGGGTACGAAGGGTCGCGCCACGGTAAACTACGACTTCTCTTACGGATGGCAGAATCCTTGGCGTAAGCCCAACGTGCTCAATGCTACGGAGTATGCTATCATCATGAACGAGGGTTACATCAACGCCGGTCAGGCTCCCATCTACGACAATCCTTATGAGTTTGGCGAGGGTACAGACTGGGTTGGTGAGGTTCTCAATGAGAATGCCCCCATCATGAAGCACGACATCTCTATCACTGGTGGTTCGGACAATGTTACCTACGCACTATCGGCAGGCTACCTCACAAGCGAGGGTACTGTTGGTGGTGACTACGGTCGTTCGAACTACGAGCGTATCACCGTGCGTTCTAACATCGGCGCGACAATCTTCGATAGCTCGAAGAGCCGCAGTTGGTTGAACAAACTTACTGTTAGCACATCTGCTTCGTACGCGCGTATATTAGCAACAGGTATCGAGGCCAACTCGGAGTATGGCTCGCCTCTTGGCTCGGCTATAAGCATGTCTCCGCTGCTCGACGTCTATGCAACACCCGAAGAGGAGGAGGCCTACAAGGCTCTCTATCCCGAGGGCTACCAGCACATTGTTCGCGATGCTGAGGGTAGAGCATACACCGTTGTTGATGGCGGTATCTACAACGAGCAGACCAACCCCTTGGCATTCCTCTCGTTGCCCGGCACGAAGTACAACACCGATAAGTTTATCGCTAACTTTGCCGGTGAGCTAACAATTTTTGATGGTCTTAAATTCCGTTCATCGGTAGGTATCGACCTCGCATTCTGGGGCAACCACGGCTACACCAAGCAGTATTTCCTCTCTTCAAAGCGTTACAACTACAACACCGTAGCATCGGAGACCACCTACGATAAGGATGGCAACGAGACTGTAACCGAGAAGATTAACTATGCCGAGTCTGCATCTCAGGAGATGAACCGTAGCTTCCAGTATCAGGTCGAGAACGTTCTTTCGTACGACAAGACCTTCGGTAAGCACTCTATCGCAGTTCTCTTGGGTCAGTCGGCTATCTCATCTACATCGCAGAACGTAGGCGCATCGGCCCGCGGTTTGATGTATCCCTACGATCCTTATAAGATTTCGGTAAACAACACTCTCGGCCAGCAGGCTGACGGCGACCGTAACGGCTGGGGCTCATGGAACTCTATCCCCTATCGTCTCGCATCATACTTCGGTCGTCTATCATACAACTTCGACGAGCGTTACATGGCTGAGGTTACATTCCGTCGCGATGGTTCAAGCCGCTTCGGCGATAACAACAAGTGGGGTAACTTCCCATCAGTATCGGTTGGTTGGAACATTAAGAACGAGTCATTCATGGATAACGCCGATTGGCTCTCAACATTGAAGCTCCGCGCATCGTGGGGTATCAACGGTAACGACGCTATCGGTAACTTCGTATATGCCGTATATATGAACTCGGGCAACAACTACATCTTCGGCTCGGGCGGTAACGGCTCAGAGGTTATCAACCTTGGTTCGAAGCCTTCGGGTCTTGCTAACCCCGACGCACGTTGGGAGGAGTCTCGTCAGACTAACGTAGGTTTGGATGCAGGATTCTTCGGCAACCGACTTACTTTCACATTCGACTGGTATAGCAAGAAGACAGCAGGCATGCTTCTCTCGATGCCCGTTCCGGGATATGCAGGCGACTCAGCTCCTACGGGTAACCTCGGCGATATGGTCAATAGCGGTATTGAGTTCGACCTCGGTTGGAGAGATTCGGCAGGTGCATTCAACTACCACATCTCGGTAAATGCTACCTACAACCAGAACGAGCTTACCTATCTTGGTGATGACTCTACACACCTATACGGCTCGAACCACAAGATCGGCCAGCTTACTCGCGGCTCGATCGGCTTGCCCTTCCCCTACTTCTATGGCTACCAGACCGACGGTATCTTCCAGACATGGGATGAGGTTAATGCTCACGTGAACGAGAATGGCGAGTTGTTGCAGCCTAAGGCAGCTCCGGGTGATGTTCGTTTCAAGAATATCAACGGCGATAACGTAATCGACGACAACGACCGTACGATGCTCGGCAAGGGTATGCCCGACTGGACATTCGGTCTTAACTTCGGTTTCGATGTTAAGGGCTTCGACTTCAACATGTTGTTGCAGGGACAGTACGGTTGCGAGATATTCAACGTATCGCGTCGTACCGACCTCTACTATGTAAACCTCAACAAGTCAATCCTTAACCGTTGGACAGGTGAGGGTTCAACAAACGAGTATCCTCGTTTCATGTTCGACTCAGCAAACGAGAACTACCGCGTATCTGACCTATGGTTGGAGGATGGCTCGTTCTTGCGTTGCCGCAACATGCAGATCGGTTACACTCTGCCCGAGAACATCACAAAGAAGGTGGCTATCTCACGTCTTCGCGTATTTGTAATGGCAGAGAACCTCTTCACTCTTACCAAGTACACGGGTTGTGATCCCGAGGTTACCGGTGGTAACGGCTTCGGTACAGAGGTAGGTATCGACCGCGGTGTATATCCGCAGTCTCGTACCTTCTCGGTTGGTGTAAACCTCACTTTCTAACTTAAAACCGAATGATGTTTATGAAAAAGATATTTTTTGCACTTTGCGCAATCGCAGTATTGCTCTCGTCATGCGGTAAGGACTTTGTTACCGTTAAGCATAACTCTTCGGAGCCTATCGACGAGTATTTTATCAGCCAAGAGCGTATCTACCAGTCGTTGGTTGCAGCCTACGACTCGCTTAACTGGCTCGACTACTGGGATCAGTATGTAAACGCCCTGACATTGACTCCCGATGTTATGGCCGACGATATCTACTGTGGTGGCTCGAACGAAGGTGACCAGCCGTCAATCGTTAAGACTCACTACTACACACTAACCTCTACCGAGCAGCTCGACCGTATTTGGACTATCTGCTACTCGGGTATCAACCGCTCGTGCGTTGTTCTTGAGCACCTCGATCTTGTTCCCGACATGAGCGACGAGCTCAAAGCTCGCTACATGGCTGAGGCAACAGTATTGAAGGCCTTCTACTACAAGCTGTTGTGGAAGTTCTGGGGTAGCGTTCCCTACTATGACAAGAATCTCGAAGCACCCTATATCGCCGAGCAGCTCTCAGCTGACGATGTATATAAGAGGTGTGTGGAGAATCTTGAAACCGTATTTACTATGGATGCCCTTCCTATGAAGGCTGTCGCAGGCGAGGAGGGTCGCGTAACTAAGGCTATGGCCTATATGCTCTATACCGAGATGGTTATGTATCAGAACGATACCGAGCGTTATGCTACGGCTTACGGCTACATGGAGGAGATTATCAACTCTGGCGAGTACGCCCTTGTTGGTGACTTCGCATCTCTTTGGTTGGAGTCTGGCGAGTGGGGTCCCGAGTCAATTTGGGAGATCAACTACACCTCTGAGGGAGCTCCTCGTTCATGGGGTGCGCCTATCACAACAGGTGGTACAGTATATCCTATGCTTATCGGTATCCCCGGTGCATCGGAGGCCAGCGGCTTCTCGGATGGTTGGGGCTTTGGTCCTGTGGCTAAGCACGCCTACGAGATGTACGAGGAGGGTGACCAGCGTCGTGATGGCGGTATCTTGTGCTACAACGATGTCTATGATCCTATCCCCGAGGATAAGTGGAGATGGCAGGGTACGGGTTACTACTTGTTGAAGTATGTAGCTCGCCGCAATGGCAACCACGGTCAGATTGCCGATGGCGATATGAACCACTGTAACAATCTCCGCGTATATCGCTATTCGGAGGTTTTGCTCAACGCTGCTGAGTTGGCTTTGAGCGTGCCGGGTAAGGATGGCTCACGCTATCTCTTGGAGGTACGACAGAGAGCAGGTAGCAACGCTTCGGGTAACGATCTCGAGTCGATTATCGAGGAGCGTCGTAAGGAGTTCCTTGGCGAGGGTAAGCGTTACTGGGACTTGGTGCGTACAGGCATGGCCGAGCAGGTTCTTAAGGCTGAGAACCACGAGTGGCGCACGGTAGATTGGAATCCGGGTAAGAAGTATTGGCCCTTGCCTCAGGCAGAGCTCGATAAGGATCCTAACCTTAAGCCATACTTGGGTTACTAATCCCTTTGCGGAGAATCAATTGAAAACTTAAAACAGTGAAACTATGAAACGATTGTTAAAATATATGGCTGCGGCTCTACTCGCACCCGTTATGCTCACTGTCGGCTGTACTCCCGAGTTTATTGAGCCTGATGCGAGCCAAGTGCCCTCGGCAGAGAATTTCGATGTAACAATTGACGTCGATCAGGAGACTAACTACGTCACCTTCACACTCAACAACAAGGGTATGGTTCCTATGTTCATCTTCGGCGAGCAGGCTGTCGATGGCAAGGCAAACAAGACCTTTGCTTACACAGGTAATGGCACATCGCTCCGTTTCCGCGATGCCGGCACATACAATGTCGAGGTTAAGGCCTACAACGCCCACGGCGTATCGGTAGGTTCGAAGACCTACGAATTCACATTGGAGAATACCTACCGCGATCCATTCGATGCATCGCCCTACACTAAGGCGTTGGCCAACAATTGGCAGTGGGATCAGGCTGTTCAGGGTCACTTTGGCTGCGGCTCGATCAATGCTGAGACAGGTCAGGCTTCGACCGACGGTACGGATTGGTGGTCATGCGGTCCTGATGGCAAGGCAGATATGGGTCTATACGACGACCGTCTGACCTTTACCGAGGCCGGTGAGTTCACGTTCGATCCAGGCGAGGCAGGTACGGTATATGTAAACTGGGGCATGGCAGCCAATGGCTTCCACCCCGACTATTACAACAACGACGAGCAGGATTATCAGGCTCCTATCGAGGCCTTCACATGTAAGTACACCGTTGAGAACAACTGGAACGCAGCAGGTATCGAGGATATCTACTTGGTACTTGAGAAGGGCAAGAACCTCTCGTATATTCCTCACCAGACAGCTCTCGACGAGCCTCGCTACCGTTTCCTCGAAACCAACGTATCGACTATCCGCAAGACCTTGTCACTCGTGAACGAGGCACCCACAGAGAATGGCGGCGGCGGTATCGCATGGAAGTATCAGTTCATCCCCGCAGTTCATGTTGCAAGTCCCGAGGAGTTGCTCGCAGGTACTGATCCCGCAGGTAAGGTGTGGGTAATGGATGCCGATGCTCAGGGCCACTTGGGTTGCGGCGAGTCTATCGAGAATCCCGCAGGCTGGTGGTCGGCACCCGCACACGATAAGGATGCATTCGGTATGTACGACGACGAGATCACCTTCACTCCCGACGGCAAGTACATCTACTCTTCGGGTGCTGATGGCTTGATGTATATCAACTGGGGCGTAACAGCTATCGGTCCTAATCCTGGTGCAGAGCCCGATATCGATATCGAGTGGCCTTTGACCGAGAGCACCTACACCTTCGACGGTTCGACTATTACGTTGGCAGCAAATACTCCTATGGTATATGTTCCTTCGGATCATGTATGGGCTAACCCCGTATTCCACGTTACGGAGATTACCGAGAGCCGCTTGGTAGTTGTTGCCGATAACCCCGGCTGCTACTGGCAGATGATCTTCAAGGCTCGCGACTTCAAGGCACCGAGCGTAACCTTCGGTGGCGACGACATCTCGGGAGGCATGATCGAGAAGTCACTCGCTCAGGGCGAGCAGATTGTGGTTGAGGGCGTTAATTTCGAGGAGACATGGATCGATCCCGACTTCTTCGAGGTTATAAATGGCACGACACTCAAATTCTTGGCCGTAGATGGCGACTACCGCATCCACTGGGATGGCAAGTGGTTCAAGGTTGTACCTTTGGTAAATGGCGAGCGAGCTAACTACGAGAATGGCAAGGCACTCTGGATTATCGGTGACGGTGGCGGTAAGCCTACTACCGACAATCTCGTTGGCTGGAACACAGGCGAGGCTCCGCTTCCCTTCGCAAAGATTGGCGACAACACCTACCGTATCACCTTGGCTATGAAGTGTGAAGGTGGCTCTGTTAAGATATTCGGTCAGTCGGATTGGGGCACAGAGTGGACCGCCGACAAGTATGGCACATTCACCGGCAACGGCCTCTTCCGCGTAGGCGACGGCTCGGGTGGCGATGCTAACGACAACGGTAACATCTATACCGATGGCGCAGAGGCTGGCTACTACACCTTCTTCGTTACGGACAACGACGGCGTTCTCGACATGGAGGTTAAGAAGGCAAAGCTTGGCGACACCACTATCTATGACCCCACATACGAGGGTAATATGTGGCTATCGGCAACCGTTGAGGAGATGACATTCTACTATGCTCCCGGCTGGGCACAGATTGATAATCCTGGCTTTGAGGAGAATGGCACGAACAACTATACCGTTACTCTTCCCGCCGCTACCACCGACCAGTGGCAGGCACAGGTTGCATTCAAGACGAATATGAGCACATCGGCAGATAAGAGCTACGACTTCTATCTTGTGATGAACTCTACGATGGATCACCCGGGCGTAACCATTAAGTTGGTGCTTAATGGCGATGATAACGTATTCTACTTCGCAGATCGTCACGCACTTACCGCATACGAGGACTTTGTTTACAAGGTGCCTAATATGGCAGGTATCGACATGGAGAAGATCAACCTTTTCTTCGACTTCGGTGGTTGCGCAGAGAATACTGTTGTAAACATCAAAGATATTCTCTTCCAGGAGCACCGCGAGGAGTAATCTCTAACAATCAAAGGCAAGCAGGGCCGCTGCTCTGCTTGCCTTTATTATATAAACTTTTAAGCATACGGCTATGAGAAGAGTGTGTTACATGATAGGCTTTATTATTACAGCTCTCGTTGTTATGGCGGCATCGTGCGGCAAAAATATCGAGGATACACCCGCGCCAAGTGGAGCTATATCGCTCAGCGATGAGGTTTTAGCGGTAAGCTGCGATGAGCAGACCGCGAGCGTCACTGTTGAGGCCAAAGAGGAGTGGGGCATATATCCGCAGGTCGAGTGGGTAAAGGCCTCGCCAAGTGGCGGTGTCTCAGGCTCTACGACCGTGAAGCTCTCTATCGAAGAGAACAAGAGCGGAGAGCTACGCGAAGGCTCTGTCGAGTTCCGCACACAGCAAATAAAAATAGAACTTAAAATTCGCCAAAACTACGATGTTGAGGCTGTCGCGATAGCCGACAAGGCTTGGCTCGAAGCCCTCACTAAGGCTCACGACACGGATGGCGATGGCATACTTAGCACCAAGGAGGCAGCCGAGGTTCGACAAATCGAGTGCTCGGGTTGCGGCATAGAGTCTATGGCCGAGCTATCGACATATTTCGGTGAGATAACCTATCTCGACTGCTCGAACAATAGGCTCAAAGAGTTGGATGTTACCGCGCTTAGCAAGCTGGAGTATCTCGACTGCTCAGATAATGACCTCTCAACTATCGATATCTCTCGTTTACAGCGTCTTACAACATTTGACTGCACAGGAAATGACGCACTAACAAAGATATACGTATGGTTTAACTTTATAGCCCCTGAGGGCTTCTCTAAGCCCAACGCGGCAGAGTATGTTGAGCCGGCGATAGCCACACCCGAGGGCTACGAACTTGTATGGCACGACGAGTTCGACACTGCCGGCGTGTCGTCGCCCTCGACCGATAATTGGTGGTACGAGACCGGCGATGGCGGCTGGGGTAACAACGAGTTGCAGGACTACGTCTCGGGCGGTAAGTATAAGGATACGCGCATCGCCGAGGTTTCGGATGGCACGCTGAAAATTACGGCACAAAAGATTGATGGCAAGGTGCGCTCCGTGCGTATGAACACCATCGAGAGCTGGACATACGGTTACTTCGAGGGTCGCCTGAAACTATGCAAGGGCAAGGGCACATGGCCCGCATTCTGGATGATGCCCAAGAACTTCCGCGCTTGGCCCGACGATGGCGAGATAGACATAATGGAGCATGTAGGCTACCACGAGAACTTTGTATCTTCGTCGATTCACTGCAAGGCCTACTACCACTCTATCGGCACACAGAAGACCAACGAGATACATCTTCCGACGGCTACCACCGAGTTCCACACCTACGCCGTAGAGTGGACACCCGACTACTTGAAGTTCTACTTCGACGGAGAGCTACACTTTACCTTCAAGAACGACGGCAAGGGCGACTACAACACTTGGCCCTTCTACAACCCCTTCTACCTGAAACTTAACCTCGCATGGGGCGGTAACTGGGGAGGTGCAATGGGCGTTGATGAGGGCTGCCTACCTACGACCTACGAGATTGACTATGTACGCGTATTCAAGAAGATAGAGTAACATTATGCTACACTTGCATAGAACGCAAAGCGAAGAACTTAAACTAAAACACTAACAATATGAGAATTAGACGATTTACCATGTTGCTGGCAGCTCTTGCCTTTTGCTCGGCTGCAATGGCACAAAGCAGCGACATCGACCAGCGTGTCGAAGAACTGCTCTCGAAGATGACCCTCGAAGAGAAAATCGGCCAGATGAATCAGGTCTCGGGAGGCTATCAATTTACTGAGATGATTGCCAACGGAGCGGTTGGTTCAATTCTTAACATTGTCGATCCTGTGGAGATTAACGCTGTGCAGCGTGCCGCTGTGGAGCAGAGCCGACTCGGCATTCCGCTACTTGTCAGCCGCGACGTTATCCACGGTTTCCGCACCATCTTCCCTATTCCGCTGGGACTCGCTGCAACATTCGACCCTGAATTAGTAGAGCAGGGAGCTCGTATCGCAGCTATCGAGGCTACTGCCTCGGGTGTGAGATGGACCTTCTCGCCGATGCTCGATATCGCTCGTGACCCTCGCTGGGGCCGTGTAGCCGAGGGCTCGGGCGAGGATCCCTACCTCGACGTACAGATGGGTGTAGCTATGGTTAAGGGATATCAGGGCAAGGACTTTACCGATCCTACATCTATGGCAGCATGTATCAAGCACTTTGTTGGCTATGGTGCTGCCGAGGGTGGTCGCGACTACAATACGGCGATGATCTCCGAGAGGTCGCTTCGCAACACCTACTTCCCCGCATTTAAGGCGTGTGTCGAGGCTGGTGCTCTGACACTTATGACCTCGTTTAACGATGTCGATGGAGTGCCCTCGACAGGTAACGAGTGGTTGCTCCGCGATATACTCCGCGAGGAGTGGGGCTTCGACGGCATGGTTGTTACCGACTGGAACTCTTCGGGCGAGATGATTGCACATGGCTTTGCCGAGGATTTGAAGGATGCAACCAAGATATCGATCAACGCGGGCGTCGATATGGATATGATGTCGTTTGGCTTTATACAGCACACCAAGGCTCTGGTCGAGGAGGGTAAAATCTCGATGGAGACACTCGATAATGCCGTTCGCAACATCTTGAAACTGAAATTCCGTCTCGGACTCTTCGAGAATCCCTATGTAGATGAAGCATTGGCACGCAAGGTGGCATACGCTCCCGAGCACCTCGCAGCAGCTAAGAAGAGTGCTGTTGAGTCGGCTATCCTTCTTCAAAACAAGAACAATGTATTGCCATTGAAGACGGCGAAGAGCATCCTTGTTACAGGACCTTTGGCCGATGCTCCATACGAGCAGCTCGGCACATGGGCCTTCGATGGCGAGGAGCAGTATAGTGTGACACCCCTTGCAGCACTGCGCAAGGATTACGATGTAGTCTATGAGCCGGCTCTTAAATATAGCCGTGACACCGATACTTCGGGCATTAAGGCGGCTGCTAAGGCTGCCAAGAAGGTAGATGCCATTGTGGTATGCGTTGGCGAGGAGGCTATCCTCTCGGGCGAGGCACACTCACTCTCAAATCTCAACTTGCAGGGTGCTCAGCGCGAGCTTATCGCAGCGATGCGAGCAACGGGTAAGCCCGTGGTAGTGGTTGTCATCGCCGGACGTCCGCTCACCATCGAGAAGGAGTTGGAGCAGTGCGACGCCATGCTCTACTCGTTCCACCCGGGTACTATGGGTGGCGAGGCTATCGCCGACCTTATCACAGGTCGCGCAGTTCCCTCAGGTAAGCTGCCTATGACCTTTATTCGCGATGCGGGTCAAGCCCCATTCTACTACAACCATCCTATGACGGGTCGCCCCAATAATGGTAGCGAGACCCTGCTCAACGATATTCCAATCAAGGCCGGTCAGACATCGCTCGGCTGTACGTCGTACTATCTCGATACCGGCTACGGTCCTCACCTACCCTTCGGCTATGGTCTGTCATATACGACGTTTGAGTATGCAAACGTTAAGATCGACAAGAGCGAGTTGGATAAGAGCGAGAGCATACACATCGACTTCGACCTCAGCAACCGAGGCGATTACGAGGCTACCGAGGTGGTACAGATATATGTTCGTGACCTTGTAGGCTCTGTTGTACGCCCTGTTAAGGAGCTAAAAGGCTTTATGCGCGTAACGCTCAAGCCGGGCGAGACCAAGCACCTCACCTACGACCTGTCGGTTGCCGATTTGGCATACTGGAATCGCGATATGGAGTATGTCGTTGAGCCGGGTGAGTTCCAGCTATGGGTTGCCGGCGACTCAGCCTCGGGCGAGCCTGTAAGCTTCAAGGTTAGATAGGTTTAACTTTGGATAGACAAAAAAAAACAGAGGTCACTTCACCTGCGGAAGTGACCTCTGTTTTATCTACCGATACGCTTTATCTGCTCCTCGAAGTCATCCCTGACGCCGATGGCGTTGTTTTTGGTGCGGGCGCGATAGTTGTAAATTGTATTTACCGAGTAGCGTAGCAGGGCCGCTATGCGCGACGAGTCGCTTATGCCGAGGCGTATCAGCGCGAAGATGCGCAGCTCGGTATTTAGTCTCTCGCCACGTTTAAGCTCAATCTTAGCGTCGGGTTTTAGCAGGGCGTTAAACTCCTCGACGAAGTTGGGATATAGGCTTAGGAAGGCGTTGTCGAACATGTTATAGAAGTTTTCGAGCTCTTCGTCCATGATACTCGACGAGGATAGCTCCTTCTCCAACTCTGCCACCTTACCCTGCGATAGCTTGCGGCGCGTATTGCGCTGCAACATCGACAGCTTCTCGATATAGTCCGAGCACATCGACAAGAAGAGGGCGATATACTCCTCCTTCACGGTGTTTGCCTCCCTCAGTTCGAGGTTTATTGCGGCGAGTCTTTCGTTAAGATTTTTAAGTTCAGCGTTCGAGCCCGCAATATGCTCGTTCATCTGATGTATCTGACGCGACGTACGACGCGAGCGCACAAGTAGTGTAGCCATATAGCCACATATGCACATGAGAGCTACGGCCAACACCGAGATTATTAGTGCAAGGCGTCGCGAATGCTCCTCTTGATGCATAAGTCGCTCGTTCTGCTCGCCCTGCTTGGCATGATAGGCTCTCTCGATCTCGGGCATGACACCCGAAATCTGCCATGGGCGTAGCTTGGCATTGTAGAATAGTGCATCGTTTAGCGATATGGTAATATAGCGAAACGCGCGGTCTATATCGTTATGGCTAAGCAACACCTGAGCAAGGCTACACAGCGAGGCGTTATCCTTCGTTGCAGTGCGTATATCGGCAATTGCAGAGAGGGCAAACCACTCTATCATCTCCGCCTCCATGTCGAGAGCCTCCGAGATACGTGCTTGGTCGTAGGCATACATCGCAAAGAGGTGGGTATCGGGTTTAACGCTCGAGAGCAATTCGTGGTTTAGGCTTGCAGCCTCGGCCCACTCGCCTGCATCCACAAGGTTGCGAATTGTGATGTAGAGGTGCAACGGGTGCACGGGCTCGGTGAGTGCCAATATTCGCTCGCGATAGTATGTTTTGAGGTGAGCCGAGCGGCTACGGGCTTCGCTATCCCCCGTATAGTGGAGAAAGTCTGAGTGAAAACGCTGCTGAACATTGTAGTAGTCGATACGCTGCTCTCGGCTAAGATGCATAGTGTCGATAGTATTTACCAAGAGTTCGTCTGCCTCGAAGAACATACCCGAGATGGTGTAGAGCATTGCTCTATCGATATTTACATCCGAGATCATCGCCCTATCGCCCATCTCTACAGCCAAGCTATGACGCTGGTCGAGAGCCTCGCGCGCTTTGTCGAACTGAAAGGCGAAGTACTCTTCGTAGAGCTTATCGTAGATGTTGTAACGTTGGTTCGGGCTGAGTTCCTCGTCGAGCAGCATCTCCTCAATGCCTGCGATATATTTCTGCTTGGTATCGACATAGCTCTGCGCCGTGTCGAGCACTCGGTCAAGGGTTGTTAGAGAGCTCTCCTGAGCGGATAGACCGTTCAGCGATAGAACCGCAACAAATAGAGCGGTTACAACATGTAAAAAAAACATCGACTTCTTCATACTACAAAGGTAGTAATAATTTTATAAAATACGCCCACCTTGCGAAAATGAATAGTGCGCTTTCGCGAAATTCGCTGATTGATAATATGATCGGCTTTTGAATTAAAAATAATCTCAATATAGACCATGGTGTGGGCTCTTTTTTTCTATTCTTGGCAAACAATGTCCCCGTTGAGTGTTGTCTGTTTCGAAATTTATTTTTATATTTGTTGCGCTATTTGATAGATAGCGGACATATTAAAAGTGTTTTTCGCAGTCCTTACAAGAAAATGTGGAAGTTTTCAAGGAAGAGGGCAAACGGACAGCACTCATTTCTTGTATAGCTATGTGGCTGTACGCATTCTGCGTACCTACCCCATACTATCCAAGTGTGGGGCATTGTAGCGTTTATTCTTCCTAAGGTCTTTCCACAACCTTCTTGTAAATAGACGGAAAATCAACTCCACACTTTCTGTTTTTAATAGCGTGTGTATATTCCATTTTGGAGTTGGATGGTTTTAGGTTGATAAGAACACAAACATTTTATATTAACTAAAACCTTTATTACAATGAAAAAGATTTTCTATCTCTTTCTTGCTGCGATGCTTGTTGGAGTGTCGTGTAGCGATCCACAGGAAGAGGTCGATTCAACACCCAAGGGAGTTGTCTTCGCAAGTGGTACAGAGATGACCGTTGAGTTTGGTAGTTCAGGAGGCTCAAAGGCCTTTGTTTTCACCTCTGACCTCGATTGGGAGGTTACGACGAGCGCCGATTGGATTAGCGTCACCCCCTCGAGCGGAACACCGAGCGTGAAGAAGTTTACCGTTAAGGCCTCTGCCAACGATAGCTTCGAGGAGCGCAATGGCACGGTGACGATGACTACGACCGATGACCGCAGCTACACTATCGAGGTTAAGCAGGCGGCCGAAAAAGAGACATTCACAATCAATAGCAATGGCGAGTATGTGGTTGAAGCTACCGGTGGCGAGGTCAAGGTTAAGGTAACGACAAACCTTGAATATACGGTCGAGATTCCTGCCGAGGCTAAGGCGTGGTTGAGCGTTGCCGATACGCGCGCCGTACGTGAGGAGACCCTCACATTTACCGTCGCTGAGAACGCGTCGTTCGACGAGCGCAGCGCAACGGTCGAGCTCAAAGGCGCAGATGGCAAGGTATTGCAGAGCATCGTCTTCAAGCAGAAGGGCGATGAGAAGGTGTTTGATACCGACGGCGAGGGCAACTATGTTGTTGAGGCTGTTGGTGGCGAGGTCGAGGTTAAGGTAACGACAAACCTTGAATATACCGTCGAGATTCCCGC
The DNA here is from genome assembly GCA_045588005.1 of Alistipes sp. Taxonomy (GTDB): domain Bacteria; phylum Bacteroidota; class Bacteroidia; order Bacteroidales; family Rikenellaceae; genus Alistipes. The sequence goes on from JAZNDK010000060.1 coordinate 25,146, forward strand.
CGAGGCTAAGGAGTGGCTGAGCGTTGCCGATACACGTGCCGTGCGCGAGGAGACCTTGACATTTACCGTAGCCAAAAATGAAACGTTCGACGAGCGCAGTGCAACTGTCGAGCTTAAAGGCGCAGATGGCAAGGTATTGCAGAGCATCGTCTTCAAGCAGAAGGGCGAAGAGAAGGTATTTGATACCGACGGCGAGGGCAACTACATTGTTGAGGCCGCAGGTGGCGAGGTCGAGGCAAAGGTAACGACAAACCTTGAATACACCGTCGAGATTCCTACCGAGGCTAAGGAGTGGTTGAGCGTTGCTGATACTCGCGCCGTGCGCGATGAGACCTTGACATTTACCGTAGCCAAGAATGAAACGTTCGACGAGCGCAGCGCAACTGTCGAGCTCAAAGGTGCAGACGGCGAGGTATTGCAGAGCATTGTCTTCAAGCAGAAAGGCGAGGAGAGGGTGTTTGATACCGACGGCGAGGGCAACTATGTTGTTGAGGCTGTTGGTGGCGAGGTCAAGGTAAAGGTGACTACCAACCTTGAATATACCGTCGAGATTCCTGCCGAGGCTAAGGAGTGGCTAAGCGTTGCCGATACCCGCGCCGTCATCCGCGAGGAGACCCTCACATTTACCGTAGCTAAGAATGAGACTCTTGACGAGCGCAGCGCAACTGTCGAGCTCAAAGGCGCAGAAGGTAAGGTGTTGCAGAGCATAAGCTTCAAGCAGAAGGAGTACGGAGGAACGATTGAGGTTGATAAGGAGTATGTTGTTAATGCCGAGGGTGGAGAACTCGAAGTTAAACTATCGACCGACATCGACTTCACAACCTCTATTCCCGAAGAAGCTAAATCGTGGATATCTATTGTTGAGACTCGCTCTATGCGTAGTGAGAGCTTGACATTTAACATCGCTATCAACGATGATGTTAAGGAGCGTTCGGCAACTATCAATCTTCAAAATGCTAAGGGCAATGATGTAGCGAGCTTTGTTATCCGCCAGAAGGGTGGTGATGCAGTCTTAGAGCTAAAAAACCAATACTCGATAAGTAATATGGGTGGCAACTTCGAGGTTGCTGTTACCACTAACCTTGAATACGAGGTAGAGATCTCTGCCGATGCGACATCTTGGCTATCGTATGTTGAGACGCGAGCACTTCGCACCGACAAGTTGATATTTAATGCCACTCCGAATGAGGGCGAAGCCGAGCGTAGTGGCACCATAAAGCTTATTGGCGAGAATAACGAAGAGTTGCAGGTTATCACCGTAACCCAGCGTGGCAATATCTTCGGGTTTGCCTACTCTACTAACGATGGCAAGCCTCTCGACCCCTACATCACCGAGGGTTTTGGCGGCGAGTTTGTCGAGAATATCTATGATGCCGCTACGGGCCATGGCGTTTTGAAGTTTGCGGGAGCTGTCACCACTATCCCCGAACAAGCCTTTGCTATCTGCGAAAATCTCACAAGGATAGATATTCCCGAGGGTATCACCACTATCGGAAAGGAGGCTTTTATGGGCTGTACGGCTCTTGAAGAGCTAACCATTCCAAGTACATTGACCTCATTAGATAGCGCGGCCTTCCAAAATTGCTCGTTCAAGGCGACGATCAACTGTGAGAATGTATCTTTTAGTGGTGTAGGCTTCACAGAGGTTATTATTGGGGATAATGTAACGACGATTGGAGCGGAGGCATTCCGTTATTGCCGCAGCCTAACAAGTGTTACAATCGGCGATAGCGTAACGACGATTGGAAATGGGGCATTCACTGGTTGCAGCAGCTTAACAAGTGTTACAATCCCTGATAGCGTAACGACGATTGGAGATTATGCATTCTCTGGTTGCGACAGCCTAACAAGTGTACATATCATAGATATTGCTGCGTGGTGTAATATATCTTTTGGTAGTTTTTTGAATATTTCTGGTTCTTGTTCTTCTAATCCTTTAAGTAATGGTGCATATCTATATCTCAATAATGACCTTGTAACAGATCTTACAATCCCCGATAGCGTAACAATGATTGGAAGTTATGCATTCTCTGGTTACAAGAGCCTAACAAGTGTCGTAATTCCCGATAGCGTAATGACGATTGGATGGGGTGCATTCTACGATTGCGGCCTAAGAAGTGTTACAATCCCCGATAGCGTAACGACGATTGGAGATTGGGCATTCTACAGTTGCAACGGCCTAACAAGTGTCACAATCCCCGATAGCGTAACACTTATTGGATATGAGGCATTTAGAGATTGCAGCCGCATGCAGAATATAACCATTGGTAGTGGAGTAAAAGCTATTGGAACTAATGCATTCTATGGTTGCGCAGGTAAAGCAATAATTAATTGCAATATTCCCGATGGAACTTACGTAGAAGTAGATAAAGAGAGCGCCTACTACGATGTATTCTATGGTGCTAAATTTACTGAGGTTATTATTGGTAATAGCGTAACAAAGATTGGAAATTATGCATTCTATAAGTGCGGCAGCCTAACAAGTGTCACAATCCCCGATAGCGTAACAACGATTGGAAATAATGCATTCTATGGTTGCAGCAGCCTAACAAGTGTTACAATCCCCGATAGCGTAACGACGATTGGAGAGTATGCATTCTATGGTTGCGGCAGCCTAACAAGTGTTACAATCCCCGATAGCGTAACGACAATTGGAGATTATGCATTCTATGATTGCTACGACCTAACAAGTGTTACCATCCCCGATAGCGTAACGACGATTGGAAATTATGCATTCGTTAATTGCGACAGCCTAACAAGTATTACCATCCCCGATAGCGTAACGGCGATTGGAGCTAATGCATTCTTTGGTTGCGAGAGCCTAACAAGTGTTACAATCCCCGATAGCGTAACGTCGATTGGATATCGGGCATTCTATGATTGCGACAGCCTAACAAGTGTATATTGTAAGGCAACAACACCGCCGACATTGGATGGTAATGGTTTCTATGGTAACGCTGATGGTCGCAAGATTTATGTCCCCGAGGGCTCGCTTCGAGCATATAAGTTGGCCGAGAATTGGAGCGAGTATGCAGATCACATTGTTGAGTACGACTTCAACTCTACAATGACTATTAGCTACACAACCTCGGATGGTATGCCTGTGGATGCTCATGCGCCAATTGCAAGTAATAGCTATCAGAATGGAGTTGGCGAATTGAAATATTTTGGAAAAGATATTATCCCAGCATATCTATTCCGTAACTGCGATAATTTAACATCTGTTACAATCCCCGATAACGTAACGACGATTGGATATAGGGCATTCCACGATTGCGATAGCCTAACAAGTGTTACAATCGGCGATAGCGTAACGACGATTGGATCTGAGGCATTCTATGATTGCAGCGGGCTAACAAGTGTATATATCACAGATGTTGCTGCGTGGTGTAATATATCTTTTGGTGATTATAGTTCTAATCCTTTACGGTATGCTAAGGCGTTATATCTCAATAATGAACTTGTAACAGAGCTTACTATCCCCGATAGCGTAACGACGATTGGAAGAAATGCGTTCGAAAGTTGCGGCCTAACAAGTGTTACAATCCCCGATAGCGTAACGACGATTGGATATGAGGCATTCCGTTATTGTAGTAGCCTAACAAGTGTCTATTGCAAGGCGACAACACTGCCGGCATTGGATGGTAGCTATGTATTCGATTATAACGCTTATTATCGCAAGATTTATGTCCCTGCCGAGTCGGTAGAGGCGTACAAGGCAGCCAAGTATTGGAGCGAGTATGCCGCAGATATCGTTGGCTACAACTTCGAAACAGGCGAGGTGGTAGAGTAACGCGCCTCTAAACCACTCAACATTAACACCAACAGCATGGGTATTAAGATACCCATGCTGTTTTTTTTGTTTATTTTGGTGGGTGTTTTTGGGTCAGCTGGGTCAAGTGGGTTAGATAGGCAGATGGGTTAGGTGGGCATCTTCCCATGTAACCCACAAAACTCACATAACCCATGTAACCCACAAAACCCACCAAGGCAGCAGGCCGCACCCACGAATACCCATAAAGCGAAGCGCACCCACCTATACCTACCATCCGCTCTGCGGCTGCTACCTATATCGGCCAACCCTCATTGCGCATTGCAAGCACCACTTTTTCGACCCATTAAAACTCTTTATATCAATATATTAACCATTGTGCGACCTACCTTTTTCATAAATCTGGTGGTTTTAGCTCCTACTCCACGGAATTTTTTGTAACTTTGTGAGTAATAAAACTAAACAGCTATGAAACTTTTATACTGCATCTTCTCATTAGTTACAATGCTCACACTAACCAATGGCTGCAACGGCGACACTCCCGAGAGCCCCGTGCCACCGTTAGATGATAAGTGCTCTATCGAGCTGGAAGTGACAGCCTCGACAGAGAGCAGCATAGAGATTGGCGTAACACTCAAAAATGCCGACGTGGCCTACTGTCGTCTATACGAGAAGGGAGCGGCAACGCCCACCCTATCGTCGTTGAAGGAGGGTGTGATGCTCAGCGAGAGCGGCACGGTAAAGTTCGAGCAGCTGAGTGCCGGAACGGCGTACAAGGCATACGGCATTGCGGGCCGCGAGAGTGTGTTTACGGGCGTTGTGGGCATAGAGGTTAAGACCGCGGGAGAGGTGGACTACAACTACCCCGACGGAGGTGTCAAGGCCTTCACGACGACCGCATCGAAGAGCATGCTCTTCGAAGATATCGAGGCTCGCGACATAAGCCATGCCTCGGAAGAGGCCGCAGTGCTCACCATTGACAACACCACGCGCTATCAGCGGATGGAGGGCTTCGGCCCCGCCATAACGGGCTCGTCGGCATACAACCTCCTAAAAATAAATGCTACGGAGCGCGACAAGCTGCTGCGCGAGGCCTTCCACCCCACTGAGGGCCTCGGATACAACTACATACGCATATCTATCGGCTGCTCGGACTTCTCGCTATCGGAGTTCACATGGTGCGACGAGCCCGGACTCGAATTCTTCGAGGCACACCCCGAAGATAAGGAGTATCTATTCCCGATACTGCGCGAAATATTGGCTATCAACCCCGATATAAAGATTATCGCTGCGCCATGGACCGCTCCCCTATGGATGAAGATAGACCGCTACACCAATAAGCCATACGACAAGTGGGCAGGCGGCAAGCTCAACCCCGACTACTACGACGAGTATGCGCAATACTTGGTGATGTGGGTCGAGGAGATGGAGCTGCACGGCTTCCACATCGAGTCGATAACACCGCAGAATGAGCCGCTGCATGACGGCAACTCCGCATCGACATATATGACTTGGGAGCAGCAGCGCAACTTCATAAAGAACCACCTCGGCCCAGCCTTCGAGGCCGCAGGACTCGACACCAAGATTTGGATATACGACCACAACTTCGATGTCACCGACTTTGTGAAGAACATCTACAAGGATAAGGAGGCGGCGAAGTATGTCGAGGGCTCGGCATGGCACGCCTACGGCGGCAGCTCGTCGGCACTTGCCGAGATTCACGCGGCCGACCCTTCGAAGAGCATATACTTCACCGAGCAGAGCATCGGAACGTGGTGCCCCAACTTCGGCGATAACCTCCTATGGCACATCCGCGAGGTGTGCCTCGGCACGATAAACCACTACTGCCGCGCCGTAGTGCTGTGGAACTTCATGCTCGACGCCGAGCGCGGCCCTAACCGCCCGGGAGGGTGCACGACATGTTACGGCTTTGTCGATTGCGACGCCTCGTACTCATACTCGACACTCACATTCCGCAGCCATTGGTACGCCATAGGCCACATGTCGAAGGTGGTAAAGCGCGATGCCTACCGTATAAAGTCGTCGGGAGGCGGCATCACGGCATCGGCCTTCGAAAATAGCGATGGCTCGCTTGCTGCCGTGCTTCTAAACGACAGCCAAGAGGATAAGCAGGTTGTGGTCAAGAGCCCCAAGGGCGACTTCTGCGTAGAGCTGCCCGCACGCTCGGTAACATCGATAACATGGTAGCCTATGCGTTCGCTGCACAAGATAGCGTGGCTCGTCGGCGGGCTACTCCTCCTCGCCTGCAACGACGACGCATCCTCGGTGGATGACACCGAGCGTCGAGCCGTGCTACGCTCGATAACCTGCGAAGCAGAGAGCTACACCCTTGATGATGGGGGCGAGGTCGAGATTGCATTTCTTGTCGATGAGCCGTCGGCACTCTTTAACTACGCCACATCATCCGACGAGTGTCAGGTGCAACTGCGCCTTGCGGACAACATATCGCAGCGACCCTCGGAGGTTGAGCTCGGCCAAGTACGCGAAGATGCCGAGGTCGAGGGTCGCTACATAGCCTCGATTAGCGACTCAACAAAGGGCGATATTTACAGCATTGAGATACACATCGCCATAAAGCTCGCCTCAGGAGAGGTGGTGCTATCAAACCCCATAACTATCACCTCGGCAAACTATGTCGGGGGCATTGTCGGCGTGAGGATTAGCAAGGTGCATAACCCTTCGCTCGAAGCAGACATACTCTTCGATTACGACCCCTACTCTCACACTTTCAGCGCACATATCGACGGCTATATATCCGACCGTAGCTTTGTCGCCAAGATAGAGTGTGACGGCGTGGATAGAGTAGAGATTCGAGGCAAGGAGATAGAACCTCAGGCCGCAACAATCGATTTTAGCAGCGACGTGGAGGTCGTAGCCTTTATGGGGGATTACCGCGCTAACTATACGCTCCACTTAGAGTGCTTTACGGGGCTTCCCGTGCTATGTATCGATACTCCCGCCCACCAAGAGGTTCTCTCGAAGGAGGATTGGGTCGAGGGCTCGACGCTACGACTCGACGGCATGGGGCGTTTCGAGAGTATCGAGAGCATTGGTCTATCTATTCGAGGTCGTGGCAACTCGACATGGGGCTACGAGAAGAAGCCATACGCCCTAAAACTCGACAAAAAGCGCGAGATGATGGGCATGCCCAAGCATAAGCGATGGGTGCTACTTGCCAACTACATGGATCGCACACTGCTACGCAACCGTGTGGCATACTTCCTTGCCGAGCAGACATCGCTACGATGGACTCCGCGCTGCGAATTTGTCGAGCTGATACTCAACGGCGAGCACCTCGGCCAATACCTACTCTGCGAGCAGATAAAGGTCGATACGGAGCGTGCCGACATTACGGAGATGACGCCCGAAGATATATCCGGCGAGGCTATCACGGGAGGCTATATGCTCGAACTCGACTTCCACTTCGACAACGAGTGGCAGTGGCACACCTCTCACGGAGTTCCCTTTGCGGTGAAATATCCCGAGGAGGAGGATCTTACGGCCGAGCAGTTGGCGTGGATAAAGAGCTATATCGGCGATACCGAGGAGACCCTATATGGCGAGGAGTTTTGCGACAAGGAGCATGGCTACCAACGCTATATCGACCCCGAGTCGTTTATCGACTATTGGCTCATATACGAGCTATGCGTAAACCACGAGCTCGCCAACCCGGGTAGCGTCTATCTAACCAAAGATCGCGGTGGTCGCCTTGTAGCGGGTCCTGTATGGGACTTCGATTGGGGCACATTCTCCTATAACGCCTCACCCGCAGCACAATGGGGACTCTTTATGACCGAGGCGTGGTGGTACAAGCGTCTCTTCGATGACCCCGAGTTTATGACCCTCGCCGCAGAGCGTTGGCAGCTACTCAAACCACGGTTTATGGAGGTATTCGACTTTATCGCGCGAGAGAGAGATTACATCTACCGCTCGTGGATAGAGAACTTCGATATATGGAGCATATCGACAAACATCAATGGCGACGAGTGGCTATCGTTTGGCGAGGCTATTGACCGCATGGAGACAATTCTCGAGGAGCGAATAGCCATTATCGATAGCTCGTTATAGCGGCTGGGGCCAACTCTGAGAGTATAGCTCGATGGGGGTATTAGGACCAATATAGGACAAATATATTTGTCTAAAATTGGTGTTCTCGACTAAAATGACTAAATTTGCGCGAATTAACATATATGTAATATGGCACATCGTAGCGGATTTGTAAATATCATCGGTAACCCCAACGTCGGAAAATCGACCCTGATGAACCGTCTTGTGGGCGAGCGTCTATCGATTATCACCTCTAAGGCACAGACCACACGCCACCGTATCATGGGCATTGTCAATGGCGAGGATTTCCAGATTGTCTATTCCGACACCCCAGGCATTCTTAAACCCAACTACAAGCTACAAGAGAAGATGATGAAGTTCGTGAGAGGAGCTATCACCGATGCCGATGTGCTGCTCTACGTCACAGACACGGTAGAGGAGAGCGACCGCTCGGCCGAAATTATCGAGCGCGTGCGCCTATCTCAAATACCGACAATTGTCGTTATCAACAAGGTGGATATTACAACCCCCGAGCGTCTGAATGCCCTTGTCGAGAAGTGGCAGGAGATGCTTCCCAAGGCAGTTATTGCCCCCTGCTCGGCACGCGAGAACTTCAACGTCGAGGGGGTATTTAACCTCATATTGGAGCGTCTGCCTGAGGGCGAAGCGTTCTACCCTAAGGATACTCTCACGGATAAAACCCTGCGTTTCTTCGCCTCGGAGATTATCCGCGAGAAGATTCTGCTGAACTACGACAAGGAGATACCCTACTCGTGCGAGATAGCTATCGAGAGCTATAAGGAGGAGCCCACCATCGACCGCATATCGGCGACGATATATGTCGCTCGCAACTCTCAAAAGGGTATAGTCATAGGCCACAAGGGCGAAAAGCTCAAAAAGGTGGGGCAGGCAGCCCGCCACGACCTTGAAGAGTTCCTCGGCAAGCGTGTATTTTTGGAGCTTTATGTCAAGGTGCAGGAGGATTGGCGTAACAACGACTCACAGCTACGTAGGTTTGGTTACGAGCTCGAATAATAATAGGGCTGAGTAGTGCGTTTTTCGGTTAATTGTAATGTTATGAGGCGACTGCTGATACTCATACTCTCACTCTTTGCGGTAGTGCTCCCCACGCAGGTCGAGGCGCAGTACAACCGCAACTATATCTATTGGGTAGGCCAGCAGTGCATGGTTAAGAATAACTACTCCGAGGCTGTCGAGGTGCTCAACGTGCTTCTTCGCCACGACGAGAAGGACTTCGACGCCTACTTCCTACGCGGTATCGCCAAATACAACATGGATGATCTGCTCGGTGCCGATGCCGACTTCTCGCGTGCTGTGGAGCTCAACCCTGTGTTCACGGGAGCATACTACTATCGCGCCATAACACGCTCGCGTTTGGGCAACTACGACGATGCGCTGAACGACTTCCGCCAAGCAATAGAGCTACGCCCCGACCTACCCGACCCCTATTATAGCCGAGGTGTCACACGTCTGCTGAACCAACAATTCGAGGAGGCTATTGCCGATTTCGACCTCTTCATACGCTACGAGAAACGCCATGTTCCGGCATATATAAACCGAGGTACAAGCTACCTCTATCTGAAAGATACGGCGAAGGCCTACGAGAACTACAACCTCGCCATACGCACCAACCGAGAGGACCCCGACGGTTACAACCGCCGTGGCGCACTATATATGGAGGAGGCTCGCTACGAGGAGGCCTATGCCGACTTCGACCGCGCCGTAGGCTGCGACTCGACATATCTACCCGGCTACTTCAACCGCGCACTCGTCAATAACTATCTACACCGACCGACAAGGTCGTTGGCCGACTTCGACAAGGTTATCGAGCTCGACTCGACAAGTGCCATAGCCTACTTCAATCGTGCCATCGTGCGCACCGAGATTGGCGACTACAACCGCGCGTTGGAGGATTTCGACCAGGTATCGCTCTACACGCCTGACAATGTGTTGGTATATTACAACCGAGCAATGCTCCACACACGTCTTGGCAATATCGAGGCGGCCATAGCCGATTATAGCCGCGCCATAGAGCTATACCCCGACTTTGCAAATGCCTATTTGGGTCGTAGCATCCTGCGTCGCTCGCAGCGCGACGTTGAGGGCTCGGAGAGCGACCGCCGCACCGCCGAGCGTAAGATTGCCGAGTATAAGTCGCGCCTCAAAGACTCGACATACTCGATATATGCCGATACATCGCAGCGTTTCGACCGTCTGCTATCCTTCGAGAGCAAGCTGCTCAAACGAAACTTCGAGCGCATAGCCTCATCCGCAACAACCTCGGGCGAGGATGAATTGATGCTTATCCCGATGTTCCGCTTTACGCTTCTTAGCGAAGGTGATGTGTCGGATAGGCGCATGTTACGCTTCAAGACACAGCGAGTTAAGGACTTCTACGCGAAGATCGACAACCCGCTACTAAGGCTTGATTGCAGAGAGTCGAACATCTCGCCCGACTCTCTGATAGAGATAGACCGTAAGAGTGCCCTCTCGCTGCGCGAAGAGGATAATCCCGACTGGATTATGCACTTCGAGCGCGGTATCAGCCAATCGCTTATCAAGCAATATACCAACGCGGTAAACAGCTATACCGAGGCTATTCAGCTAAACCCCTCTAACCCATTCCTCTATCTAAATCGCGCCACGGCACGCGCCGAGATGATCGACTTCATATCGTCGATAGACAACTCGTACCAAAGCATAACCTTCGACTCGGACCCGGCGAAGCGTCTGCACCACACAACCACACGAACGTATAGCTACGACGAGGCTATCGAGGATATGAATAAGGTTATAAAGCTCTACCCCGACTTTGCAGAGGCATTCTATAACAGAGGAAACCTCATGGCTATATCGGGTAAGCTCCCCGAGGCCTACGACGACTATACCCGTGCCATAGAGCTCGACAGCAACCTTGGCGAGGCGTACTACAACCGAGGCCTTGTGCAGATTTTTATGAAGGATACGCGCAAGGGGTGCATGGATCTCTCGAAGGCGGGCGAACTGGGTATAAATGCAGCCTACGAGATTCTCAGACAATTTCCCGTTAGCGAACACAGATAAACAACAATTCACTTAACTTATAAACCAAAAAAATTATGACTCAAACAATTCAACGAAAGCTCAATGACTCGGCGTTTGTACGCTGGTCGGCGTTGATTCTCATCGCCCTGATGATGTTCTTCGCCTACATGTTCGTGGACATGCTCTCACCACTAAAAAGCCAATTGGAGGCTACACTTAGCTGGGATAGCGCAACCTTTGGTACTTATGCCGCATCGGAGTACTTCCTCAACGTATTCTGCTTCTTCCTTATCTTTGCGGGTATCATCCTCGACAAGATGGGAATACGCTTTACGGGTCTTCTATCGGCTTCGCTGATGGTTATCGGTGCTTGTATTAAGTTCTATGCCATGAGCGAGTGGTTCATCGGCACAGGTTTCGAGGCTTGGCTCAACTCATGGTGGGTAAGCCTGCCTGCGACAGCTAAGCTCTCATGCCTCGGCTTTATGATCTTTGGTTGTGGCTGCGAGATGGCCGGTACAACAGTATCTAAGGCTATTGCCAAGTGGTTCAAGGGCAAGGAGATGGCTATGGCTATGGGCTTGGAGATGTCTATCGCACGTCTTGGCGTGTTTGCCGCCATGTGGCTCGCTCCCATGGTGTCGCAGAGCTTCGGCAACTCGGTATCTGCTCCCGTACTATTCGGCGCAGTGCTCCTTACGATTGGCCTTATCTTCTACACCGTATTCGTAATTTTGGATAAGAAGTTCGACAAGCAGCTCGAGGCTGCCGGTGAGCTCGTTAATGAGGCTTCTGACGAGGAGTTTAAGCTCAGCGACCTCGGCAAGATATTCACCAGCAAGATGTTCTGGTTGGTAGCACTTCTCTGCGTGCTCTACTACTCGGCTATCTTCCCCTTCCAGCGTTACGCTCCCGACTTCTTGGATAAGACTCTCGGTATTGACAATGGTGCTCAGCTCTTCAGCTGCTTCCCCATCCTTGCCATGGTTCTCACCCCCTTCCTCGGTGGTTTCATCGATCGTAAGGGTAAGGCTGCCTCGATGCTTATGGTCGGCTCAATCATCATGATTGTATGCCACCTCAGCTTCGCCTTCCTTCTTCCGGCATTCCCCTCGAAGGTTTTGGCAGTGGCTATCATCGCCATCCTCGGCGTGTCGTTCTCGCTTGTACCCGCTGCGTTGTGGCCATCGGTACCTAAGATTATCGACGAGCGTATCCTTGGCTCGGCATACTGTGTAATATTCTGGATTCAGAACTGGGGACTACTGCTCGTACCTGTCGTTATCGGCAAGGTTCTCGACGCGACGGGAGGCTATACACTTCCTATGGTTATCTTCTCGTCGTTTGGCGTTTTGGCCCTCTTCTTCGGTATCTGGCTTAAGAGAGAGGATAAGAAGAAGAACTACGGTTTGGAGCTTCCTAACATTAAGTAATCTATCGCAAGTATGGTGGGTATAGTGGCCCATCGTAAGAGAGGGGGCTGGCTAAATGTTTTAGTCAGCCCCTGTTAGGTTAAGAGGCTTAATTTCTCGCCCACGCCTACCTTTTTCCGAGGGGGTCGAGCGCAACACTCTGCACTCTTTTTCGGGGTCACAATCGACCCGTACCAAAAAAAATTGGTCGGTTGTGAAACAAAAATATATAGTCGTGCGTATATGTATGGTAATTGTAGAATAATTATTGTAAGAGAGATATATTTATGCGTCAATTAAAAATTACAAAGTCTATTACCAACCGCGAGAGTGCGTCGTTGGACAAGTATCTGCAAGAGATTGGTAAAGAGGAGCTTATATCAGTAGAAGAGGAGGTAGAACTTGCTCAACGTATCAAGCGTGGTGATCAAGAGGCTTTGGAGAAGCTCACCAAGGCGAACCTTCGTTTCGTGGTATCGGTGGCTAAGCAGTATCAGAATCAGGGTCTGAGCCTCCCCGACCTTATCAACGAGGGTAACTTGGGCCTTATCAAGGCTGCCGAGAAGTTCGACGAGACACGTGGTTTCAAGTTTATATCGTACGCCGTATGGTGGATACGTCAATCTATATTGCAGGCCTTGGCCGAGCAGTCGCGTATCGTTCGTCTGCCGCTAAATCAGGTTGGCTCGCTGAATAAGATTAACAAGGCCTTCGCGCGCTTCGAGCAGGAGCATGAGCGCACCCCGTCGGCTGAGGAGTTAGCCAACGAGTTGGAGCTCCCGAGGGAGAAAGTCACCGACACGTTGCGTGTTGCCGGCCGCCACATCTCGGTAGATGCCCCCTTTGCCGATGGCGAGGATAACAGCCTACTCGATGTCTTGGTGAATACCGACTCGCCCAATGCCGACCGCGGCCTTATCAACGAGTCGCTCGCTACGGAGGTGGAGCGCGCCTTGGAGATTCTTACCGAGCGTGAGCGCGACATCATCCGCTACTTCTTCGGCATAGGGTGTTCGGAGATGACCTTGGAGGAGATTGGCGAGAAGTTCGACCTCACGCGCGAGCGCGTACGTCAGATTAAGGAGAAGGCTATCCGCAAGCTCCGTCAGTCGTCGCGCAGCAAGTTGCTCAAGTCGTACTTGGGATAGGCCTTATAATCGATTATGTGTAAAAAAGTGTGATTTGCTGTTGCAAGTCACATTTTTTTTGTATCTTTGCGCAAGCATTGGTTCTCGTGGGGCTACGCCCCGAATGAGATTAAAAGGGAAATGGGTGTAATTCCCATACAGTTCCCGCTGCTGTGAGTTCTCAAAAAGCTCTGCGACATCAATTTGTCACTGGCCCTCGGGCTGGGAAGGCATCGTAGAGCGGAACAAGTCAGAAGACCTGCCAAGCGTTTATAACGAGATTATGCCTACGGCGAATGGGCGGTCTGCGACTTGATATTTATCGAGTAACGTATGAGAGGAGCAAGGAGCATAGGGGCACCATCGGGTGTTGTTGGCGGCGTATATAATATGCCGTCAGTGACTCTTTGCGGGCATAATATCGTTGTGAAAGTTACGGAGAATGACTCATTTCACAAACCTTTAATTTCACAATTTATTATGCAAACAAGAGATTTTGGCGTTAGCAACAAACGCGCGTATGAAGCTCCATCTATGGAGATGGTCGGAGCAGTAGTAGAGAGTGGTTTCGAGCTCTCGAATAATCAGGAACCCTCGCCTTGGGAGGATATGTTTTCTTATAAGTATTAACCATCTAAACTCTACAACATTATGAGACGAATTATAGTTATGATGGCAATACTTCTCGGAGCTATCGCATGTCAGAAGGAGAGTGAGATTTACTACGTTACGGAGCCTCTTACCATCGAGGGATACAGTTCGATTGAGAGCCGCACCAACTTTGGAACGCCCTCGGCTACCGAGATACCATTCTATTGGAGCGCAGGCGACTATGTTTGGTTGGGCAACACCCGAAGCCAATCTATCGCCGAGGATACGACGCTCGGATACTTTACCTTCAAGAGTGGTGTTGGTGTTGTTGGCACAGGTCATATATTCTATAATATGACGGGCGAGGCCAAGACTGCTAACGTATTGAGCGAGCAGACGGCCGATGGTAACCTCGGCAATGACGGAGACTTCGGCTATGCTACCTTGGATGAGTACAACACCTTCTACATGGAGCATAAGACCTCGTATATATGGTTTGACACTACCTCTTCGGATAACAACATGCCCAAACTTAGCAGCATTACGCTTGCAACGGAGGGTATCGCCATTGCCGGCCAACGTATTTATAACTTTGCGGAGGGCGAATGGGATAACACAACGACGGCAAGTAACTCGACTATCACGCTCAACTTTGATGGTGGCTACCAGCTTCGCAGCTCGAATAGTGGTATTATGGCGGCGATGGTACTTCTTCCTGCCGAGGTGGCCGGAACGAAGCTTACCGTGACCTACACATTCGAAGATGGCAGCACCTACACCGAGACAAAGACTCCGTCAAAGAGTTTCGTGAGCGGTGCTACACAGCGCATTGCAACAGCTATTCGCAGGAGCGACTTGGTGACAACGCCCTCTTATGAGCTACGCATTCTCTCGTTCGAGGATGGCACAGAGAGGTTTACACCATACACCATCACAGGCTTCGACAGCACGTCGCAAAGCTACTACGACTACGAGGTAGCCAAGTGGAGCGACCTTATCGACACTCCCGAGTATGGTGGCCCGCTGACCTATGGCGACATGGGATATAGTGGCGAAGGAAGAGGCTGTGACTACAATTGGTACGATGAGGGTAACACCAACCTCGCCTCGGAGTTCCCCGTAAACTATGGCTCACGAGTATATTGGGGTGGCGGACATGTCGTCTCGAGCTACGCCTCGCGCGACTGCGAGACCTACGGCACATTTGAGCATCAGATGACCGTTTATGGCGACGAGGGCATGGGAGGTCGCAACGGCAGCCCCAACTTTGGCGTTCACTACGGTTATATCGACGGCTCGGAGTACAACATGACCGAGATACTACCCTACTTCTACTTCAAGGATGGTGTGGCTCGTGTAATCGACCATATTTGGGTGAATAACTCGTGCTACGCTATTGGCTGCTTCTTCGACGGTAATTCGCTGACTGCCAAGATTGGAGAGGGTGACTATGTCAAACTTGTAGCCACCGGATATAGAGCAGACGACAGCACCGTAACATCGGAGTTCTACGTCTGCAACGGTCCCGAGAACATAGTTACGGATTGGGCAAAGTGGGATTTGAGTCCTATGGGCGAAGTTGTAAAGGTAGATTTCAACATTATCGGATCAAGCGACAACAACTACGGCTATTCGCAGCCCGCCTACTTCTGTTACGACGATGTGGCGGTAAGATTTCCGATAGAGAAATGATAATATAATGAGGAGAGTTTTAGATATTTTGTTTTTAAGTGTGATTGTGATCGCGTCGTCTTGTAACCGAGACGGCGTGATCACAATTGATTCGCTACCCGAGATTATACTTGGCAGCGAGGGTAATGTATATAGCGTTAAGCAGGGCGATGAGATACGCATTGCCCCCAACTACACGAATGTTGAAGATGCTGAGTTCGAGTGGGTGATGGATAACGAGGTGGTATGCCGAGAGCGAGCCTACATCTTCTTGGCCGAGGAGATAGGCAGCTACTACATAACGCTGCGCGTCACCACATCAACAGGTAGCGACGAAGAGGAACTGCGTGTTGATGTTGTAGAGAGAGAGATCCCCACCATCGAGATTATCGGCGAGGCACACCGAATACTCTGTGTTGGTACGACGATAGAGCTCCATACGGCACTCGCCGAGACCAATCTTTCGACAACTATTAGCTGGTCGCTCGACGGTGAGAGTGTAGGTCATGGCGAGAGCTACCGTTTCGAGGCATCGGAGATAGGAGACTATACGCTGCGTGCTACCGCGACCAACGACGATGGCGAGAGCTACGACGAGGTGGGTATTGAGGTCGTTGCGGCCGACGCTATGCCCTTTAAGTGGGAGTTCTCGACAACAGAGTACCACGGTGTAGCAGGTCGCAAGATACTCATAAAGCCCACAGCCCTGAGCCATCGCGAGGGTGTATCGTTCGCTTGGCACATGGAGGGTAGCGCGACGCTACTTAGCAGCGAGGCTCACTGCATCTTTACGGCTGACGTGAGCGGAGAGTATCGACTATCGGCTACGGCAATGCTTCGTCACGAAGAGGGAGAGATCAGCATCGAGCACAGCTTCTGCGTGACAATGTATGACGAGGCAGACTCCTTCCGCCCGCAGGGTGCATCCTCGTCGCTAAATTTCAACAAGGTCTATGAATATACCCCTGCGCCCGGGCAGTTTATCAACGAGCTTCGCACGGGAGGTTTCGACGGCACACAGACAACCCGAGAGGCTGCGGTGGAGTATGCAAAGAGGCGTATGGAGGCCAATAAATGGGTGTCGCTCGGTGCCTTTGGCGGATATATCGTCGTAGGCTTCGACCACAGTATAGCAGCGAGTGGTGATTACGATTTCGCAATTCTCGGCAACTCGTTCGACGGCTCGTCGGAGCCGGGTGTGGTGTGGGTAATGCAGGATGAAAACCGTAATGGCGAGCCCGATGATACATGGTATGAGCTACGCGGCTCGGAGACGGGTGCTGAGGGCACGATACAGAACTACGAGGTAACATACTACCGCCCTGCGGGGCCCGCTATGCCTGTGCAGTGGATTGACAATATGGGTGGTAGCGGTGATATCAACTACCTCAAAAACTTCCACAATCAGGAGTACTACTTCCCGCTATGGATCGAGGGCGAGAGTTATACGCTCAGTGGCACACGCCTCGAAGCCCGCAACTACGACAAGTCTGGGAATGGATCGCTGTGGGTACAACCCGCCTACGATTGGGGTTATGCTGACAATTGTAGTACGATAGACCGACTTACCGACAACGAACATAGCGATACTAAACCTAGCGCCAACAACTTCAAAATCTCGAATGCCATCGACTTCGAAGGTGAGGCTGTCGAGCTATCGCATATCGACTTCGTTAAGGTGCAGTGTGCCGTACAGGCGGAGAGCGGCTGGCTCGGCGAGCTATCAACCGAGGTGTGCGGATTCTATGCTCTATAAACTTTTCAGATGTGACGCTATGCTACGACCGATAAAGATACTACCAATGCTTATCTCTATGCTCCTTGCGGGGTGCATGGAGTGGGAGTATGGCCTTGAAGAGGATTTCTCGGCCACGGGCTCGGAGCATGGGCTATTCATCTGCAACGAGGGCAACTTCCAATATGGCAACGCCTCGCTATCGTTCTACAATCCCACGACGCGCAGTGTCGAAAACGAGGTGTTCTACCGTGCCAACGCCATGCGTCTGGGTGATGTGGCGCAGTCGATGACCATACACAATGGCATCGGCTGGGTGGTGGTGAATAACTCGCATGTCATCTTTGCCATAGACCTCACAACCTTCAAGGAGGTGGGGCGCATCACGGGGCTTACGTCGCCACGCTACATACACTTCCTCTCCGACGAGAAGGCCTACGTCACACAGATTTGGGATAACCGCATATTTATCGTAAACCCCAAACGCTACGAGATTACGGGCTATATTGAAGTGCCAAATATGACTATGGAGTCGGGCTCGACGGAGCAGATGGTGCAGCATGGCGACTACCTATATGTGAACTGCTGGTCGTACCAAAACCGAATACTCAAAATCGACACTACGACAGATCGCATTGTTGCCGAGTTGGAGATTGGCATTCAGCCCACCTCGTTGGCCTTGGATTGCAACCATAAGCTCTGGACCGTCACCGACGGTGGCTACGAGGGCTCGCCCTACGGCCATGAGGCCCCCGCTCTCTACCGCATCGACCCCGAGAGCTTCACCGTCGAGCAGAGGTTCGACTTCCGCCTTGGCGATGCCCCCTCCGAGGTGCAGCTCAACGGCCGTGGCGACCGTCTCTACTGGATTAACGACGATATATGGGCTATGGATGTCACGGCCGATAGAGTCCCCGTGCGCCCATTCCTTCCATACAACGGCACGATATACTACGGCCTTACGATAGACCCTATCGCTGGCGACGTATATATCGCCGATGCAATAGACTACACGCAGCAGGGGATGATATATCGCTACTCGGAGCAGGGCGAGCTCCTCGACGAGTTCTACGTGGGCATCATCCCTGGCTCATTCTGCTGGAAATAGGCCATGAGATACCTCGCAACGATACTCGCTCTATTACTCTGTGCTACGACAGTAGCTCAGGAGCGATATATCGATATAGAGAGTATCACCGTGACGGGAAATCGCCCTATCAAAGAGATTGGCGTGCAACAGACCGCTATCGACTCGGCCGTGCTCAAAACGAGCATATCGCACTCCATGGCCGATGTTTTAGCTCTCAACACCTCGATTTTTGTCAAGAGCTACGGTCGTGCCACGCTCTCGACGGTTGCCTTTCGCGGCACGTCGCCCTCGCATACGCAGGTTACGTGGAACGGCATGCGCATCAACAACCCTATGCTCGGCATGACCGACTTCTCGATGATACCTGCGCACTTTGTCGATAACGCAACGCTGCTGCACGGTACCTCGTCGATAAATAGCACGGGTGGGGCTCTTGGCGGCGTAGTGCAGC
This sequence comes from Alistipes sp., assembly GCA_045588005.1. Taxonomy (GTDB): domain Bacteria; phylum Bacteroidota; class Bacteroidia; order Bacteroidales; family Rikenellaceae; genus Alistipes. Next base: position 44,108 of record JAZNDK010000060.1, read on the forward strand.
TCGGCACAGCTCCCGCCTCGACCGAGGGCTTCAAGCTGCAATATACTCAGGGTGTAGGTTCATTTCTCACCTTCGACGAGTTTCTGCGCCTCAGCTACGGCAACGAGCGTTGGCAGCTATCCACCCGCGCATCGTTCGCCTCGTCGCCCAACGAGTACAAATATATAAACAGGGATAAGAAGGAGAATATCTACGACGATGATATGAACATCATCGACCAATACTATCCCGAGGAGATTAACCGCAGTGGCTCGTACAAAGACCTCCACATCTTGCAGGAGGCCTACTACAACAGTGGGCGTGGCGACCGCTTTGGTCTCAGCGCGTGGTATATCAACTCGAATCGCGAGCTTGCTATGCTCACCACCGACTATGCCGACGACACGGAGTTCGACAACCGCCAGCGCGAGCATACGCTGCGCAGCGTGCTCTCGTGGGAGCATATACGCAACAGTTGGAAACTTTCCGCACGCGCGGGACACATATATACATGGCTCGCCTATGATTATCAGCGCGATGTAGGCAATGGCACTATGGCCCATATGACGCGGTCGCGTAGCAAGGTGAACACCCTTTATGGCGAAGCAAATGGCGAGTACTACATAGGCAAGGAGTGGCTCTTCACCGCCTCGCTCGGTGCGCACCAGCACTTTGTTCATAGCGAGGATAAGAATATCATCCTTCAAGATGGCAACAAGGGCATTGTGGGCTACGACCAAGCGCGTGTCGAGCTCTCGGGCTCGCTCTCGGCAAAGTGGCGACCTACGGAGCGTTTCGGTCTCTCGGTAGTTCTTCGCGAGGAGCTCTTTGGCGAGGATTGGGCCCCGCTTATCCCTGCGCTCTTTATCGACGGAGTGCTCTCCGAACGTGGCAATATCGTCGCTAAGGCCTCGGTGTCGCGCAACTTCCGTTTCCCTACGCTCAACGATCTCTACTTTCTGCCGGGCGGCAACCCCGACCTACGCCCCGAGAGTGGTTGGAGCTACGATGTGGGGCTCTCGTTTGCTGTTGGCCGAGATAACAGGTACAAGCTCACGGGCTCGGCCACATGGTTCGACTCCTATATCCACGACTGGATTATATGGCTACCTACGACCAAGGGATTTTTCTCGCCCGCGAATATAAAGGATGTTCACGCCTACGGTGTCGAGATGAAGGCCGACTTGGATGTCGCCCTCGCGAAAGATTGGCACTTGGGTCTCAATGCCACCCTCTCGTGGACACCCTCGATCAACCATGGTGAGCCGCGCACCCCTGCCGACCAATCTGTTGGCAAGCAGCTGCCCTACATCCCCGAGTTATCTTCTACCGTTGCGGGGCGTCTCTCGTGGCGCAGGCTGTCACTACTCTACAATTGGTGTTTCTACTCGGAGCGATACACCATGTCGTCGAACGATATATCGCTCTCGGGTCGTCTTCCCAAATACTTTATGAACAACCTCGGCTTGGAGTATATGCAGCCACTTAGTTGGGCCGATCTCAGTTTCAAGGCTATTATCAACAACCTCTTCGACGAGGAGTATCTCTCGGTGCTTTCGCGCCCCATGCCCGGCATCAATTTCGAGATATTCGTAGGTATCACGCCAAAGTGGTAAAATCCTCGGAGTCACAGCGTTTTATCCCAAAATTTGGCCAATAGATATATGGATAATGGTCAAATCGAATAATATTTACCATTTTTTGCACTTTTCTTTTGCCAAACGCTTGTTTATTCAGATAAAGTTTATACCTTTGTACTATTGTAAGCGCATGTAGGTTAGTGCGAGTATCAATTGAGGTGTGTTTTTGGGTTTTCAATGTTGCTGGTTTTTATGATGCTCACTACCCATCCTGAGGGTTACGGGAGGCATCGTGTGCTTGCGGTTGTATATGACAACATATACTTACAGGTTAGGGTATTTACTTAAAAAACACTATTAAAAACTAAATTAAAACTATGAGAAAATCTTATTTGCAGGAGTACACAGCTCCCGAGATGGAGGTACTCTCAACAGTTGTTGAGGGTGGTTTCACGGTCTCAGGTTACAACACTATCGAGTTGGCATCTGAGGAGGATTATGGCGAATTCTAAAAAACTATTGCAACTATGAAGAATTTATTTAAGAGTTTGATGCTTGTTGCAGTAGCTGCAATGGCATTCACGGCTTGTCAGAACGAGCCCGAGACAGTTATCAACAATGGCAATACGACCGTTGTATTCAACCCCATCCTTGACGAGACTCGCTCGTATTTCGGCGAGAAGGTCGCTGAGGGCTATCCTTCATCATGGAGCGGCAACGAGGTTGCTAAGTTTAACCACTGGACATCTGCTGCTAGCTATGAGAATATTGAGGTAGCAATGAACGGCGAGGGTCGCTTCTCTGTAACATTCAACGCGCTTTCAGAGGGCAACACCGTTGATGCTTATGTTCCCGCAGCTTCATGGGGCGATGTTAAGACTCAGTGGGATGGCGGTTACAACTATATTGTGGAGGTTTACCGCGATTACACTATCCCCGCCGAGCAGAATCCTACGGCTACATCGGTTGATGAGAAGGCTCACATCTTGAAGGCCTCTACAACATATGAGGGTGGCAACACCATGGATCTCTATTTCGAGCACCAGGCAGCCTACGGTAAGCTCAGCTTGAAGAACTACGAGGGTGGCGAGATTTCGCAGTACGCTATCACCATCGATGGTAAGATGTACGTTGTAAACTCTACTCTCGATACAGGTGTTTGGTTTGCATGTAACCCCGTAGCCGAGGTTCAGAATATGAGTATCAGCGTTGTAGCTGCCGACGGCACCTACAGCAAGACTTTGATCGAGAACGGAGACGAGACTTTGGGCTTTGTTGCAGGTCAGGTATCAACATTCGTTGTTGATATGGCGGGCATCACTACCGGCGAGGCTGTTGATACTTTCAATCCAGATGTTCTTGCAACAAATATTGTTTGGGATGGAGGATATTATAAGATGACAGGCGAGACTGGTTCAAACCCGGCTTGGGCAGTCAATAGTGACAATATTCGTATATTCCTTAATGAGGCTGATCGTCCTAACAATAATTCTATTATCGCTGGCACTTATACAGGCAGTGGAAACAATACTCCTGCACAGGGTCAGTTTGGATGCCGTATGTCTATTTATTGGGGTACGGTTACCAATTATAATGCATTTGGTTCGTCATCAACTCTTGATGTAAAATTTGCTGACAACGTTTACACTATCGTTCTTACTCACAACGGTACAACTTACGGTTACAAGGGTCTTCCTGATGGTTGGACAGCCCCCGGTAAGGTGAAGACAGCTCTTGCTACTCCCGAGGTGACTGCACAGGTTGTTGATGACAAGAACGTTACTGTGACTTGGAACGAGGTTGCCAATGCCGCTAACTACACTGTAAGCGTTAATGGCGTAGAGAAGCAGGCAGCTAATACATCTCGCAACTACACTATCGAGGGTACATACGCTACTGAGTACACTATCACGGTTGTTGCTAACCCCGCAGCTAATAGCGAGGACTACAAGGAATCGGCAGCAGGTAGCGCTACTGTTACTACAAACGCTGATCCTAACGCTGAGGAGCCCGAGCAGCCCGAGCAGCCTGCTTATAAGCTAATGTACTATGGCGATTTGGCAAATGCTGGTCTGCGTAATGAGTATGTTATGATGAATGACGCGAGGTCAACGTTAGTATTTTTCAGTATTAACAATGGAGAATCAACCACTAGTTCTATAAATGCTGGAACATATACGTACAGTTCTGACCCAAGTTCTAGAGGTACAATATTCTTTGGATTTGCTTCTAGCGACAGCAAGATTGATAATACTGTTGTATCTATTAGTGATGCTACGTTGGTTGTAGAGGGTAATACTTATACATTGACAATTAACAACGAGTATGTGTTTACTTACAGTGGTGCAATTCTTTAGTTATAATCATCTATAATAGAATTTTCTTCCGAGGCTCTTTCGGGGGCCTCGGATTTTTTTTTGTGGGGG
>JAZNDK010000061.1:0-16711 GCA_045588005.1 Alistipes sp.
TATCGGTGCTTACATCGCTGTTCGTTTCCGTCGTTGGCAGTGGGCTTTGGGTGCAACAGCAGCCTTGGCACACAACACATTGCTCGTTATCGGTCTCTTCTCAATGTTGTACGCTATTATGCCCTTCAACCTTGAGGTTAACCAGGCCTTTATCGCAGCTATCTTGACCATCATCGGTTACTCTATCAACGATACTGTGGTTATCTTCGACCGTATCCGTGAGTATATGGGTCTCTACCCCAAGCGTGATATTCGCAGCAACATCAACAACGCTATCTGCGCTACATTGTCGCGTACTATCAATACTTCGGGTACTACCTTGGTAACCCTTCTCTCGATCTTCATCTTCGGTGGTGAGACTATCCGTGGTTTCGTCTTCGCGTTGATCCTCGGTGTGGTTATCGGTACTTACTCTTCAGTATTTATCGCAACACCTATCGCCTACGATTGCCAGCGCAAGAAGGCTTTGAAGGCTGACGAGCAGTAATAAATAAAGGTAAAGAGCAACAAAGAAGGCGAATTACTGCGTTACGCTCACCCTCGATATCCTCACATACGCATCAGTATGCTGCGGTATCTCGGGTCTCGCAAGCCTTGTACTTCATCCATCTTTGTTACTCTTTGGGTTGAAATACAGTTGATATATATAAATATAGGTCGCATCTACTGAGGTGCGACCTATATTTTTTGTAGTTGTTAGTTATTAGTTGTTAGTTGTTAGAGGGCAGGCGTTCCGCCTGCGGGCTAACGCCCCAAGGGGCAAAAGGGTTCTAAGGGGTCTGAGGGGTGGTGAGGTTAGCAAGAGCCTTGATAGTCTTACCCACCTTGAGGTTAGCAATCACGCTCTATATCCCCTTGTGCCACTCGTGCCTCTTGTGCCCCTCAGCGATAGCTGGCGCTCCAACGGAGCGCGCCTCTAACAACTAACAACTAATAATTAAAAACTCTCTGTTCTCTCTGTTTCTTTTTTTGACCGATAAGACCTTAAGACCTTAGGACCGTTACGAGGTCGGGTATCATTTCAGTCCTATTTGTCTTACTTGTCTTATTGGTCTTACTCGTCTTAAACTAACAACTAACAACTCTTTTTTTCTCTCCTTCGGTGCATCAATCTCATTTCTTTTTCGTATATTTGCGTGGATATATACATATTTCACCGAAAACTATTAGTATGGAAAAGATAAAGAAGTTTTTTAGCTGGTTGCGCAATGCAATCTCACCAGCCTATGTTACAATGTTTGTGGCAGCATTTGTGCTGTGGTACATCACCAAACTTGGCGATACCTACACCACGGAGCATACCGTAGTTGTCGAGTCGCTCGGAACGGAGTTTGAGGTAGACTGCACCATTCGTGGCAAGGGAACTAACCTTGTAGGCTACACCTTCCTTGGTCGTAGTTCGCACTTTGCGGTGCAGGATGGCGAGCTGATGTTCGACAGCGAGACTACAGACGAAGATGGCGTTAAGTATCGTCATATCTCTTCGGCTTCGCTTCAGCAGGCGTTGGCAGCGCGTATGGGCGATATCGACCTTATCGCCGTGGGTCAAGTGCCTCCCATCAAGATTGAGGAGGAGCGCCCCGCAATCGAGGTTATCAACCTTAATAATAATATATGTACAAGGTAGCAATTACGGGCGGTATAGGCTCGGGTAAGTCGAAGGTTGTGGAGCTTCTCGCCCAGCGTGGTGTGGCGGCCTACGACTCAGACAGCCGTGCTAAGGCTCTTATGGCATCGTCGCCCGAACTGCGAGAGCAGATTATCGAGTGTTTCGGCTCCGAGGCATACGATGGCGAGGAGATAAATCGTCGCTATCTGGCCGAGCGTGTCTTTAACGACAAGGAGGCTCTCACGAAGCTCAACGCCATTGTTCACCCCGCTGTTATGGCGGACTTCGAGCGGTGGGCCGAGGGTGAGGAGGGCAACTATGTTGTTATGGAGAGTGCCATACTCTTTGAGGCGGGTCTTGAGGGCTCGTTTGATGCCACCGTCTCGGTTATGGCACCTGAGGAGTTGCGCTTGGAGCGTGCTATGAAGCGTGATGGCGCCACCGAGGAGCAGATTCGTGAGCGTATGCGAAACCAACTCTCTGACGAGGAGCGTTGCGACCGCTCGACATTCGCTATTGTAAATATCGAGCTCGACGACTTAGAAGATGATGTCGAGCAACTACATCGCCGACTTAGCTATGATTCTCAACCCCGCTAATATCAACCTTCGCGAGAGCCAGATTATGGCTATCGTAAATCTTACGCCCGACTCGTTCTACGCAGCAAGTCGCAACATCTCGTATGAGCAGGTGAGATTGCGTGTTGAGCAGACCATCAGCGAGGGTGCTACGATTGTCGATCTTGGTGGCTACTCTTCGCGCCCCGGTGCTGAGGATGTGTCGCTCGACGAGGAGTGGGAGCGCTTGCAGATGGGTCTTGAGGCGGTATCGCGCTCCGAGATGAGTGTGGTGGTCTCGATAGACACCTTCCGCTCCGAGATTGTCTGTCGTGCTTATGAGGAGTATGGCCCATTTATCGTGAACGATATCTCGGCCGGTGAACTCGACCAAGATATGCTTAAGGTTGTTGCCCGCCTTGGCCTTCCCTATATTGCTATGCACATGAGGGGCAATCCGCGTAGTATGTCGGCACTCACCGAGTATAAAGATGGCGTGGTGAACGGTGTTCGCGATTACTTTGTTGAGCGTAGCCGTGAGATGCTCGATGCCGGTATCTCGCCAAATAATATAATCCTCGACCCCGGCTTCGGCTTTGCTAAGACTACGGAGCAGAATATGGAGCTTTTGGGTGGCTTGGGGGCTATCCGCGAGTTGGGCTACCCGTTGTTGGTTGGCGTGTCGCGTAAGTCGATGATTTACTTGCCTTTGGGTATCACTTCAGATGAGGCTTTGGCAGGCTCTTTGGCCCTTGCGTGGGAGGCTCTTAGAGGTGGCGATGCTATCTTGCGTGTCCACGATGTCAGGGAGAGTCGTCAGGTTGTCGATCTCTTCAAATATTATAAGTCAGCTGCACTATGATTAAGGTTGAGGGTATCAAGAAGCGTTTCGACGACTTGGAGGTGTTGCACGGTGTCTCGTTGGAGGTCAAGCGTGGCGAGATTGTGTCGTTGGTGGGTGCAAGTGGCGCCGGCAAGACGACACTTTTGCAGATTATAGGCACGCTGATGAAGGCCGATGAGGGTCGTGTTACGATTGATGGCATCTCGCCTGAGGGGCTTGACGATAAGGCTCTTTCGATGTTCCGCAACCTCAAGATTGGCTTTGTCTTTCAGTTTCACCACCTCTTGGAGGAGTTTTCGGCAATGGAGAATGTCATGCTTCCGATGATGATTGCGGGCGTGGAGCGTCGCGAGGCTAAGGCCCGTGCCATGCAGCTTCTGGATATGGTGGCTATGGGTGCGAGGGCGGAGCATCGCCCCTCGGCACTCTCGGGAGGCGAGCAGCAGCGTGTGGCCATAGCCCGAGCCTTGGCCAATAGCCCCTCGGTAGTCCTTGCCGACGAGCCTACGGGTAACCTCGACTCGGCTACGCGAGACGAGATACGACGCCTCTTCTTCGAGCTTAGGGAGCGTACGGGGCAGACCTTCCTTATTGTCACTCACGACGAGAAGCTCGCCTCGATGTCGGACAGAAAGATAGAACTGAGAGATGGAAGTATCGTGCGCTGATATGTGTCATGAAGAGATGTTCGAGCTCTTGGAACGTCTCCACGACCGCTACAACAACCCCGATTTCATCGAGGCCGACCCTATAAGTGTGCCTCATAGTTTCACGGCTACGCTCGACCGCGAGATTGCCGGTTTTATGGCTGCAACTATCGCTTGGGGCAACCGTCGCGCTATTGTGCAGAGCTCGCACCGCATGATGCGATATATGGACTATGCGCCTGCCGACTTTGTTATGAATGCCTCGGATGGCGATTTAGAGCAGCTGCGTAGCTTTGTACACCGCACCTTCAATGGCGACGATTTCAGAGACTTTGTCCTCGCCCTGCGCCATATAATCACAGAGTGGGGTAGCATTGGCGGCTACTTTGAGGAGCACTACGCCTCGTCGGGCGATATGCGGAGAGTACTATCGGATTTCCGACGCGACTTCTTTGCTAAGGAGCATGCTCAGCGTTGCGAGAAGCACCTCTCGTCGATAGATAAGGGTGCGGCGTGCAAGAGGCTGTGCATGTATCTTAGGTGGTTTGTGCGCCGTGATTCGAGGGGCGTAGATTTCGGCTTATGGGAGCGTATCCCGATGTCGGCACTATACCTTCCGCTCGACATACATACAGGCCGTATAGGCAGGGAACTCGGTCTTCTAAGTCGCAAGCAGAGCGATTGGCGTGCTGTCGAGGAGATTACAGCCTCGCTTAGACGCTACTCAGCCGATGACCCTGTGCGCTATGACTACGCACTCTTTGGACTCGGAGTCTCGGGCGATAATTTATAGATCGATGTTTAGGTTTAAGCAATTTGAGGTGGGCGACGAGCACTGCGCCATGAAGGTAGGCACCGATGGCGTGCTGCTTGGTGCTTGGGCTACGGTCGAGGGTGACTGCCGTATCCTCGACGTGGGCACAGGCTCGGGGCTTATTGCCCTTATGGCTGCGCAACGCAGTGCCGAGGCCGACATCGTGGCTATCGATATAGATTCGGGTGCTGCGCGTCAGGCCCGCGAGAATGTTGCCGCCTCGCCGTGGAGCGATAGGATCAGGGTGGTTATGGCTGATCTTGTGTCGTGGCATAGCGACGAGCTCTTCGACCATATACTCTCCAACCCTCCCTACTTTGCCGACTCGTTGCCCTCGCCCGATGTGCAGCGTAGCGTGGCGCGACACACCTCGAAGCTCGATTACGAGGCTCTTGTAGCCTCTGCCGTGAGGCTTCTGCGCCGTGGAGGTCGTCTCAGTGTGATACTCCCCACGGATGGAGCTCGGCTCTTTCGCCGTATAGCTTTTGGCAGGATGTGGCTCAGCCGTCTTACCGATGTTGTTACACGTGAGGGCGATGAGCCTCGTCGTACGATGATGGAGTTCATAGTGAGCGATCGGCCTATCATGCCGCGCTGCACAACCCTTACGATACACGATGCCGAGGGGTGTTATACCGATGAATATCGCCTCCTCACCGAGGATTTTTATCTTATGTTTTGACCTGTCGAGAAAATTTTGTATATTTGCTCAATCATAACTACACTTATAGCCATGAAACGACTCTTTATCCTCGCTCTAACAGCGATTTTTGCTTTTGGTATTACCGATGTTTGCGCACAACATATCGAGAAGCAACGTGTGGGTATCTATGCCAATGGTAGCGACATAGTGATTGCCGAGGCACACACCACGCTCGCCGTAACCTTTACCGTCGAGCACGAATGCTTTGTTGTAGGCCCCTATGCCCGCTACGCACAGCGTCTTCTGGGCGAGCGTGCTCCGCTTGTCGAGCGCGACGAGTACCGCATTGTTGCAGCCGAGGTTATGCTCTCGGATGGCAGCCACCTCTACGAGCCCGAGGCTGTCGAGGAATATTTGGTAGAGAGCCTGCCGCGCTTCTCCTATCCGCTTATCGATAGAGTGTCGAGTACCGAAGTTAGTGGCGAGGCCGCTGCTGAGGCTGCTGCAAATCAGATATATGCACTGCGTAAGGCGCGTCTTGAACTCGTTACGGGCGAGCTTGGCGATGGTGGCTTTGGCGCGGGTGTAAGTAGTGCGCTACGCGAAATCGAACGCCTCGAAAGGGAGTATCTCGAACTCTTCTACGGTAAGCGTCAGATAACCCTCTCGCACCATAGATATATTATCGATGTGGCCGAGGGTAAGTCGAGCTATGTTGTAGCACGTTTCAACCCGAGTGACGGTCTTGTTGCGTGGGATGACCTCTCGGGAGATATTGTGCTTCTCTCGATTCACCCGGGCGATATGGAGTACCCCGCAAGCGACCCGAAGGGTAAGATTTCGTATCGCTTTGCCAACAATGCCGATGTTGCAGTGAGCCTTGCCGGCGAGCGTATCGCCGAGCGCGTGCTCCCTATCTATGAGTTTGGAGAGACTATTCTCCTCACTCAGCCTATGAAATAGAACTAACTATGGATTACACCTCGAAGATGATAGAGCTGCTTGGGCGTTTGCGCAAGCAGATGAACGGAGCTGTGGCCGAGAGTATGAGTTGCCACGGCGAGAAGTATGGCCTGAACTATGGTGTGAGTATAGCCACGGTGCGCGAGATTGTCGCATCGGAGGCCAAGGATTACGATTTTGCTAAGTATCTCTACCGCCAGCAGGTCAGGGAGCTGCGCTTGGCAGCATGCCACATTGCCGACCCTCGCAGCCTCACTATCGACGAGTTTCCCTTCTGGTCGCGAGGTATAGCCAATACAGAGCTTGCCGAGGAGTTGGCATTTGCCCTGCTATCCAAAATATACGACATCAACTCGCTTATGGGCGTATGGTCCACCGAGAGCAACGAACTTGTGGCCTACGCTGCGCTTATGGCCGCTGCGCGTAACGAGCGCACAACTACCGAGGTAGCCTTTATCGCCGTTGAGAAGGCTCTCAGGGCAAACCCCGATTCGCTCAGAATAGGCAATGGCGTGGTGTCGTTGCTCTGCCATGTTGCCGAGCGTGATAAGTCGGCCGCAGTCGGCATCCCTGTACTACTAAGTAGGGTAGCACCCTCGCGAGCTAAGGAGCTTGTCGAGGAGGAGCTCGCGTGGCGTCTGGTTTAGTCGATTTTGGTATTGCGAGGTAGGCTTAATAGGTCAGATGTGTCAAATAAGTAATCTTTCGCACGACCCATTAAGACCATAGGCCGTACCCCTCATTATCTGCCATTAACCGCCATTACCCCAAATTACGCTCCTCTCGCTCCCACTAAAAAAAACTCTCCTCTTAAAAATATTTTACTCTTTGACGCTAATTGTCAATTCAGGGTTGTTACTTTGCACCATGAATAAACGAGTAACCAACCTTAAAGAGTTAGCGACTATGGGAGTAAACTATTCGATAGATTGTCGGCACTGCGGCGAGCATACCGATTATAGCGTTGCAACAAACCTATATGCCATGCCCTCGCAGGGCGAGCTTCTTAGACATATCGATACCGAGTGCGCGATACGTTGCCCGAAGTGTCGGTCGAGGCTCAACGGTAGCTACGAGGAGTTTCGCAGTCAGGTGCATATCGAGATTTGCGAATAATCGTGGTGTAAAAATAGCTATGTAGCTATGAAAATCGAAAAAAAATAATTAACTTTGAAAAATCTTTTGTCCGCGCTTTTATGTGCGGGCAGAGAGTGGGGTAATAATCGAGTAATAAGTATAAAATATAGATATTATGGCAAAGATTGAGATTAAGACTAAGATAGGCGACCTCCTGCCCGAGTTTACGTCGCAGACAGAGACGGGAGCACCCTTCACATTGGCCGACCTCAAAGGCTCGCCCACGGTGCTCTACTTCTACCCGAAGGATAACACCTCGGGATGTACGCTCGAGGCGCAGAGCCTCAGAGATGGCAAGGAGGAGCTCGCACGCCGTGGCTACAAGATTGTAGGCGTTAGCCCCGATAGCGTAAAGTCGCACACCAACTTCTGTGCGAAGCACGCTCTTAACTTCACGCTTCTATCCGATGGCGACCACTCGCTCGCCGAGGCTGTGGGCGTATGGCAGCTCAAGAAGATGTGCGGCAGAGAGTATATGGGCATAGTGCGCACAACGCTGCTACTTGACGCGGATGCTCGTGTGACACATGTCATCACCAAGGTCGATACGAAGGATGCCTTCGGTCAGATAATCAAGTTGTTGGATAAGTAAAAAAAGTAAATATATGGCAGAGAAGATTCAAGTAAACGCCGACAAGCTGAAGGTGCTTTCGGCAGTGATGGATAAGATTGAGAAGGACTTTGGTAAGGGCTCGATTATGCGTATGTCGAGCGACGCTGTAACCGATGTGGCGGTCATCCCCTCGGGCTCTATTACGCTCGATATGGCCTTGGGCGTAGGAGGCTATCCCAAGGGTCGAGTAATCGAGATTTTTGGCCCCGAGTCGTCGGGTAAGACCACGCTGGCGATACACGCTATCGCCGAGGCGCAGAAGGCGGGAGGCATTGCTGCATTTATCGATGCGGAGCACGCCTTCGACAGCTACTACGCCCAGAAGCTCGGTGTCGATGTAGATAATCTGCTCGTCTCGCAGCCCGATAATGGCGAGCAGGCACTCGAAATTGCCGATTCGCTGATTCGTTCGAGCGCGATAGATATCATCGTCATCGACTCGGTGGCTGCACTCACACCCAAGGCCGAGATTGAGGGCGAGATGGGTGACTCGAAGATGGGTCTGCAAGCACGCCTCATGTCGCAGGCACTACGTAAGCTCACAGCCTCGATATCAAAGACCAAGACCGTATGTATCTTCATCAACCAGCTGCGCGATAAGATTGGCGTTGTCTATGGCAACCCCGAGACTACGACGGGTGGTAACGCCTTGAAGTTCTACGCCAGCGTGCGTATCGATATACGTCGTACCTCGGTAATCAAGGATGGCGACGAGCAGCTCGGCACACGCACCAAGGTTAAGGTCGTGAAGAACAAGGTGGCACCTCCCTTCAAGAAGGCTGAGTTCGACATCATGTTTGGCGAGGGTATATCGAAGCTCGGCGAGATTATCGACCTCGGCGTGGATTACGAGATTATCCGTAAGTCGGGCTCGTGGTTCTCGTATGGCGACCGCAAGATAGGTCAGGGCCGCGATGCTGTGAAGGAGGCGTTGCGCAACGATGCCGCCCTCATGGAGGAGATTGAGCTCCGCGTGAGAGAGGCTATGAGCGAGGCTCGCGAGAGTTAGTCTTGCTCGGAGCGTGAGCTTGTGCCGTTCCGCGTTAGGAATGGTCTTTGAGTAGAAATTTAGTATCCGAACACGGCTACCTACGGAGGTGGTCGTGTTTCGGGGTATCTATATAACTAGTTGGATATATGGAGTATTCACCGCAGGATGAGCTGCTTATTGAGGAGAAGTGGCAGGAACTTCAAGAGGTCTGCCGCAAAGCAAATACCTGTCGTAGGGAGGATGATTGGGATATGATTCGTCGTGCCTTCTTCCTCGCCAAGGAGGCGCATAAAGGGGTGCGCCGTCGTTCAGGTGAGCCCTATATCATCCATCCGTTGGAGGTGGCAATTATCGTTGTCAGGGAGATAGGCCTCGGCAAGAAGTCGGTGGTCTCGGCACTGCTGCACGATGTTGTCGAGGATACGGAATATACGGTCGAGGAAATATCTCACCTCTTCACACCCAAGATAGCCTCGATGGTAGATGGCCTTACGAAGATGGCGGGAGTATTTAACACCGACACCTCGGAGCAGGCTGAGTATTTCCGCAAGGTGCTGCTCACCCTATCCGACGATGTGCGTGTCATAATCATCAAGATTGCCGACCGCCTACACAATATGCGTACGCTGGGAGCTATGCCCCATGCCAAGCAGATTAAGATTACGAGTGAGACGATATACCTCTTCGTGCCGCTCGCCTACCGCCTCGGTTTGCACGCCATAAAGAGTGAGCTCGAAGATCTATGTATGAAGTATCGCTTTCCCGAGGAGTACGACGAGATACGCCGTAAGATAGATGCCACGGAGCCCGAGCGTCAGCAATATATCGACCGCTTCGTAGCTCCCATCGTCGAGGTTCTTGACCGCAACGGCATACAGTACGAGATTTCGGCGCGTGTCAAGAGCATATACTCCATATGGAACAAGATGCGCCGCAAGGAGATACCCTTCGAGGAGGTCTATGACCTCTTCGCTATACGTGTGGTCTTCAAGGCGTTGCCCTTCCCCTCGGAGAAGACGCAGTGCTGGCAGATATACTCCAACATCACCGACATCTACACCCCCAAGCCCGACCGCCTGCGCGACTGGATAAGCATACCCAAGAGCAATGGCTACGAGGCTCTGCACTCTACGGTTATGGGCCCCGACGGTATATGGGTCGAGGTGCAGGTGCGTACCGAGCGTATGGACGATATTGCCGAGCGAGGCTTCGCTGCACATTGGAAGTATAAGCATGCCTCGATTTCGCAGGAGGAGGATGGCCTGGATAAGTGGCTTAAAAAGGTGCGCGACGCGCTGAATAGCCCTACGGAGAGTGCGTTGGAGTTTCTCGATAACTTCAAACTCTCGCTCTATAAGACCGATATTGTGGTCTTTACACCCAAGGGAGAACCTCACAACCTCCCCTACGGAGCCTCTGTCCTGGACTTTGCCTACGAGATACACACCAAGATTGGCAACCATGCCATCGGAGCGAAGATTAACCACCGCATAGCCTCGGTTAGTACCAAGCTAAATAGTGGCGACCAGGTCGAGGTTATCACCGCCGAGAGTGCGCGACCTAAGGCCGAGTGGCTCAATATGGTGGCTACAAGCAAGGCGCGACAGGCTATTCAGAGCTTCCTTAAAAGCGAGAATCAGAATAATATCGAGAGCGGCATGGAACTTCTTCAAAGCCGTCTTGCCGACTATAATGTGACGCTCAGCGGCCGTGTTCTGCGCAAGCTTATGCCAGCCTATGAGTGCCGCAATAAGGATGAATTTTACAGCAAGATTGGCGCGGGTATCATCTCGCTTGACAACCTCGATAAGCTTCTCAAGGAGAACTCATCGCGCAAGATTTTGAAGTTCTGGAAGCTCTTTATCCCGAGTAGCAGTGGCGAGCCTATCGACGATGAGCAGGATATCGATCTCGACGATGAGGCTGCTTCGTTAGACGATACTATTGCCGATGAGACAGAGGAGCGTCACGAGCCCGAGTTTGTCATGGCCGAGTGTTGTGAGCCTATCCCGGGAGATAAGGTTGTGGGGTATCGCGATCCGCAGAGTGGCCGCATCATTGTCCACAAATCGACATGCGACGAGCTTATACGTCTTGCCTCGCAGTTTGGACAGAATATAGTCAAGGAGGAGATTAAGTGGTCGCAGCAGCGAGCGCTCTCATATTTGGCTACCGTAGAGATTCGTGGTATCGACCGCACGGGCATTGTCCTCGATTTGACGAAGATGATAACAACCGATTTTAGTATAAATATGCGTGCTATATCTGTTCAGAGCCATGACGGAATCTTCGAGGGAACGATAAGCTTGTATGTTAAGGATATCGATAGCCTCAATTCGCTGCTCGACAATATCCGCCGCATTAAGGGTATGGAGAGTGTCAGACGACTGCTCAACTCTTAGCCCGAGGCCTACGTGCTGACTGGGGCGTAGGGTAGTTACGCTGCGCTTGGCATCGCATATCGCCGAGGCTTAGTAACCTCGCTTCGAGCGTCGATAATCGAGGTAGGGTAGCTCTCAATAGGGCAAAAAATGTATAGTAGAGAAATAGACAAATTTTCAACTAAAAATAAATAGAGAAAATGGCATCAATTTTTTCACGAATTATAGCAGGCGAGATTCCCTGTTATAAGGTTGCAGAGAACGATCGTTTCTTTGCATTTTTGGATATCGCTCCTCTTGCTAAGGGTCACACTTTGGTCGTTCCTAAGCGAGAGGTCGATTACTTCTACGACTTGGAGGATGACGAGCTTGCCGAGATGATTAAGTTTGCTAAGCAGATTGCGAAGAAAATTAAGGCAACTACACAGTGTAAGAAGGTCGCAACTGTGGTTTTGGGCCTCGAGGTAGCCCATGCACACATCCATTTAGTGCCTATGAACACCGAAAAGGATGTTGATTTCAGCAAAAAGAAGTTGGAACTTAGCCCAGAGGAGTTCGCAGAAATCGCCGCTTCGTTGCAGTAAAACGCTGCTGTTAATAACTTGTAATACCTTGATATATAGTGTGGTAGGAGAGTATATTTCTCCTACCACACTATATTTATTAACATAATATTCTCCCTCTCCTTCAAATCTGCGGATTATCCACAATAACTCGGTTTTTTCGCAATATTCTCGATTATTTTCAGTCGCCCACTTTACAAGTGTAAACAAATTACAATTGTAACACAACAATTGTTTTTACAAAAGTAAACCATAAAGATATGTTTATAACTCTAAAATGTTACAATTGTTAAATTATCGCATTGTCGTAAGTCGTATCGCTTTTGACCCTGTTTTTACATTGTTAAGCTTTTGAATTATTATTTTTGCATATACTGAATAACAATTAGTTACATAATATATATAAACTAAAATGTATGTTTATGTCAGTTAAATAGTGGATTTGTGCAATTAGTGGTGTTTTACATGGTGTAATTATTGTAAAACGCTTAAATATAGCTGATAATGATTGTTTATATGGAGTAGATTATAGAGTTATTGATTTTCTCGATTTTACCATAATTTGATATTTACAAATGTAATAGTTATTAACATTTATCAACATGTTACTTTTGTCAATAAAATTTTGTTTACAAAAATAAAATGTTTATCTTTGTAAAAATTATCAAAAATGAAGGAGAAATTAGAAATTTTGCTTCGCGAGAAGGGACTTAATCCCTCCACTCTCGCCCGTCTGCTCGAAATACAGCCCTCTGCTCTATCCCATATTTTGTCGGGTCGCAATAAGCCGAGCTTCCAGTTGGTCGTAAAAATCCTCAAAACTTTTCCCGATGTGAATCCCGATTGGTTGCTTCTTGACGATGCCGATATGTTGCGTTCGACGGCGACCTCTCCTACTGCTTCAACCACTCCATATCGTGCAGCGGCGGCCTCGACTCCTGAGCCTCTCTTCGAGATAAGTGAGGATATCGATTTCTCGGAGAGTAAAACTGAGGAGAAAAATGAAAAAGAGCAAATTTTTCGTTCCTTAGCAGGTGGCAGAAAAAGGGTCGAGAGAGTGATTGTTCTCTACTCGGATCACTCCTTTGAGAGCTATACCGAGATGTAACTTCTCTACCTATTTCCGGCTTCTATTGCTCGCGCCTTTTTAATGGCGGATTCTTTAAGTTCTCTCCCTGTTACATCTTGTTCAGTGAGGGTCTTTTCCTATGTCTGGTTAAGGATGTAGGTTGATGATAGTTTCAGACCTCTTTCGAAAGAGCTCTTGTCTTAGTTTGGCATGCTTTTTTGTTGCTGTATAAAAATACAGTGAAATAGCATAAATATCGATATGATTTGCGAAGGATTTTTCTCTGTTTAGCTTTGCTTAGGCAGATACACGCTTCGGCTGATACTTCTTTCGGCTTTTATTTCTCGCTTCGGCTGCCTACTTTGATAGGCTCTTTCTCTTGTCGAGAAGCTCTTGCAGGCTGCGCATTTTGTCGCGATACTTGGCTGCATCCATGAAATCGAGGCTCTTTGCGGCACTCTCCATCTTGCTCTTTGCCTCGGCAATCTGCGCCTCGATTGAGGCCTCGGTGTGATACTCCGAGAGGCTCTCTGCGGCCATTTGAGTAGTCTCTATCTCGTTAGATTTGCGTTGTAGGCTGTTATCGAACTTCGTGCTACTCTTCGCCTCGACAAGGTCGTTTAATCCGCTACCGCTCTTTCGTGCCATTGCGGGGAATAGCTCGTTGTTGAAGTTATACTCTATCTGTATTTGACGGCGGCGGTTGCTCGATAATACTGAGTTTGCTAACGAGTCTGTCACTATTGCGCCATAGAGTATTGCTCGACCTCGGATGTGGCGTGCTGCACGCCCCGAAATCTGAGTTATCGAGCGTTCGTTGCGCAGGAAGCCCTCCTTGTCGCTATCGATGATTATCACGAGGCTTACCTCGGGTAGGTCGATACCTTCGCGCAGCAGGTTTACGCCCACAATAACATCGATACTATCCTCTCTAAGGCTATTAAGTATTGTCACGCGGTCTAAGGTGTCGATGTCGGAGTGTAGGTATGAGTTTGATATGCCTACGCGGTCCAAGTATCGCGACACCTCCTCGGACATTCGCTTGGTTATTGTTGATACGATAACCTTCTCGCCGCGCCTTATCACGCCGTTTATCTCCTCCAATATATCATCCATCTGCCCCTCCGAGTCGCGTAGTTCGAGTGCGGGGTCGATGATGTGTGTGGGGCGTAGCAGCTGCTCGGTGATTATGCCTTCGCTCTTTTTTAGCTCATACTCGGCAGGTGTTGCGCTGACATATATGCGTTCTGTTGTCAGTTCCATAAACTCGTCGAGCTTGAGCGGTCTGTTGTCCAACGCTGCGGGGAGTCGGAAGCCGTAATCAACGAGTACGCTCTTGCGTGCGCGGTCGCCGCTGAACATGCCGCGTATCTGTGGCATTGTCACATGGCTCTCGTCGATTACCGTGAGTGCATCCTTCGGGAAGTAGTCAATAAGGCAGAAGGGGCGTGTTCCTGCGGCTCTGCCATCCAAGTATCTCGAGTAGTTCTCGATTCCCTGACAGTATCCCATCTCCTGAATCATCTCTATATCGAACTCCACGCGTTGTTTCAGTCGCTGAGCCTCGATTTCGCGGCCCTCGCTGCCGAAGAACTCCAACTGCTTTATCAGGTCGGCCTGTATCTGGTGTATGGCGCTCTTGGTGCGTTCGGGAGATGTGGCGAATAGGGTAGATGGGTATATCGTGATGCTATCCACCCTGTTTAGTTTATGGCCCGATGAGGGGTCTATGCTGTATATCGCCTCGATCTCCTTGTCGAAGAACTCGACGCGGAAGCAGTGGCTGCCAAACTCGCCAAACGAAGCCATAATATCTATCGTCTCGCCTCGCACGCGGAATGTTGCGGGCGTCAGTTCAAGCTCGGTGCGTGTATAGTAGGCGTTTATGAGGTGTCTTAGGAAGATGTTTCGCTCGTAGCAGTCGCCAACATTTATTGTGAATGCCATCTGATGAAACTCCTCGGGGTTGCCGCAGCCATAGATGCACGACACGCTCGATACGACGATTACGTCGCGTCGCCCCGAAAGGAGTGTTGCTACGGTGTGGAGTCGCATCTTCTCGATATCGTCGTTTATCGAGAGGTCTTTCTCGATATATGTATCTGTTGCGGGGAGGTATGCTTCGGGCTGGTAGTAGTCGTAGTACGACACGAAGTACTCCACGGCATTCTCAGGGAAGAAGTTCTTAAACTCGCCGTATAGCTGTGCTGCGAGTGTTTTGTTGTGGCTCATGACGAGTGTCGGGCGGTTGGCTTGTGCTATGACATTGGCTATGGTAAATGTCTTACCCGAGCCTGTTACGCCGAGCAGGGTGTGGTCATGCCTACCCTCGTCGTTCAGCCCCTCGATAAGTTGAGCTATCGCCTCGGGTTGGTCGCCCTGAGGCTTGTATTTCGACACCAACTTGAACTCCATATCAACGCAAAGTTAGCTAATTTCTATGATATGACAAATTTTTTCAGAGAATACGACCCGTTGGAGCATCTATTCTCCTTTGAAAAGGGGGACTTACGGCAAGGCTAAGCCTGGGTCGCCTACGGCGACAATGAAACATATTACCTCGTCATCGCGAAGAATTGCATTTTAACCGCTTGTCGTTTGAGAGAGGCTATTTTTATATTTTATATGAACAAGATCCCGCGAGAGTGTTGTCATTTGCGAAATTTTTACTAATTTTGTAGTGTCGTGGACATTATGCCCTCGGCACAACATATTTGATGAAAGTGTTTTCGCTTTTATCCTTGAAAAGAAATCTGGAAAATTTCACGACTGAAAGGATAACGACAGCACTCATTTCTTGTATAGCTATGCGGCTATGCACAATCTGTGCATATACCCATACTATTCAAGTGTGGGGTCTTGTATCGTTTATTTTCAGTTGGGCATTCCAGAGCCTCTTTTCAGATAAACGGAAGTCAGCTCCACACTTTCTTTATTTTATAACCCGCCGCATTGGAGTTGTACGGTAATAGGTGTGACAATCTATTAACTTTTATTTACACATATTATGAAAAAACTTTTCACTTTTGTACTCGCCGCAATGGCTTTTGTGGCTTGTACACAGAACGATGTCGAGGAGCTTACGGCCAATCGTGCAGATGTTCCCGAGACATTGACCGTAGGCTTTGAGGGTGGCGATACCCGTATCGAGCTTAACGAGGCTTTGAAGACCGTATGGACTGAGGGCGACGAGGTCTCGGTATTCTATCGTTCGGATATCAATCAGAGGTGGCAGTATCAGGGCGAGACGGGCGAGCGCGTTGGCGATTTGCATCGCGTTGATGCCGGTAGCGGCACACCCACCAAGACAACAAAGGTGGTAATCGCCTACCCTTACGACGAGGCGTACTACCTAAATAGCGAGAGTTGCAACCTGCAAGCGATGCTCCCCGCCGTGCAGAGCTACAAGGCTGGCAGCTATGGCGAGGGTGGCAATATCTTGGTCTCGCAGAGTGAGTATAACCAATTCTCGTTGAAGAGCGTATGCGGCTGGCTGCGTGTCGAGCTTACGGGCGAGGGACAAATGGTCGAGAGCATCACGCTTCGCGGCAATGCGGGCGAGCAGGTGGCGGGTGAGCTATATATCGATACCTCCACGGCTGAGGCAACCTTAGCCTCGGAGAGGGGCGAGGCTGGCGAGGGTGCCGGTGGCTCACTTATCTTCGACGACACTATGTTTACGGAGGTGACACTCGACTGTGGCGAGGGTGTGGAGCTTGGCGCAGAGGCTACGGCGTTTTATATCGCTCTGCCGCCTCAGACCTTTGCGGAGGGTTTAACCATCGAGGTTAATTGCGCGGGTTATAAGCCGATGACCCTCTCTACGGAGAGTAGCATCACCATCGAGCGCAACCATATTGTGCCCATGGAGGCCGTGGAG
>JAZNDK010000062.1:0-3816 GCA_045588005.1 Alistipes sp.
CAACGACAAAACCGAAGCACCACCCTATCTCATACACCGCCTATACGAAGGGCAGACGTACCACCTCTGCTTTGAGCAGACGGCCGCGCACCTCAACGGCAATCTGTGTACCCGCCTTAGCAAAGGCCGGCTTGACATAACCCATGCCGATACCAATCTTCAAGCAGGGCGACATAGTACCCGATGTAACATGGCCGATATGGTTACCCTCAAGGTCAGTCAAGGCATACTCGTGACGGGGTACACCACGGTCGATAAGCTTGAAGCCTACGAGCTTACGCTCGACGCCCTCCTTCTTCTGACGCTCCATAAGCTCGCGATCGATAAAGGGCTTGTTATCTACAAACTTGGTAAGCCAATTAAGACCTGCCTCGATAGGCGATGTTGTATCGTCGATATCATTACCATAGAGGCAGAAACCCTTCTCCAAGCGCAATGTGTCGCGTGCGCCAAGACCGATATTCTTCAAACCGAACTCCTCGCCGACCTTCCACATAGCCTCCCAAATAGTGTCGGCATCCTCGTTGTACATATAGATCTCGCAACCACCCGAGCCTGTATAGCCTGTTGTCGAGAGGATAACCTCGCAGCCTGCCACCTTGCAAATCTTGAAGGTGTAGTACTCCATATCCTCGACAGGCTCGTCGGTCATCTTCTGAACGAGCTTCATAGCCAAAGGACCCTGAATAGCGAGCTGAGCCGTCTTAGCCGAGCCATTCTCGAGCTCCTCGCCGGCCTTCATACCGAAAGCCTCACCCTCGCGGCAGATGTGCTCCCAATCCTTCTGCTCGTTAGCAGCATTGACACATAGCATATACTTCTGCTCGTTCACGCGATAGACCAACACATCATCTACGATACCGCCACGGCCGTTAGGCATGGTGGTATATTGCACCTTACCATCGAAGAGGTCGCACACATTGTTTGTTGTGATGCGCTGCAAGAACTCTGTAGCGCGAGGACCCTTAACCCAAATCTCGCCCATGTGACTTACATCGAATACACCACACTTCTCGCGCACGTTGATATGCTCGTCGTTGATGCCCGAGAACTCGATAGGCATGTTGTAACCTGCAAACTCGGCCATCTTGGCACCGTTAGCAATGTGATACTTTGTAAATGCTGTAGTTTTCATTTAGCTTTAATGTTTTAGTTTTAGTTATTGTTTAGTTGTCTTTACAAATCATATTTTGCACAACGCTCAAAGGCTACTTCTCGGCCTTCGGGCGTGGTTTGAAGCCTACCCTCGGGCAGCGTGTAAACTCCTTCTCTCTATCGAACAGGTAGCGGTAGGTGGTGTGTACCTTGTGCTTGCGAGCACATATGTAGCTCTCAACCATACGGTTCATCACAGGGTTAAAGTCGCCAATCCACGCAAACTCTATGGTGCGGTAGTGGTTGCGGTCGGTACGCACATAGTTGTCCAACATCGCCTTCATGAAACCCGACTCCACGCCCTTGCCCTGAAACTCGGGCGTGATACCGAAAATGATTGCAAATACGCGGTCGCACTTCTTGCGCACCTTCAAATCCCACATCATGCGCAACTTGTTGATAATGCCAAATTTGCCGTTGTACTTGCCGATGAGACAGTTCAAGTCGGGAACCATGATGAAGAAGCCTATGGGCTCGTCGTTGAAGTAGGCGAAATATATTAGGTTACGATCGACAATCGGGCGCATAGTGTCAGCCATGGCACGAGCCTCCTCCGAGGTCATGGGCTGCACGCCGGTAAATAGCGACCACGCCTTATTGTAGATGACGCGGAACTTCTCAACAGCCGAGTATAGATCCTCATTGCCAATAGGCGCAAAGCGGTAGCCCGGCGTGGACATCAATCGCTTAACGCGCTCATAGACCACCTCGTTTACATCATCCTCATAAACCTTCCAAACGTAGGTGTTCTGATTAAAATAGTTCTTGAAACCGTAGTTCTCGAAGAGAGCTTTATAGTAGGGCAGGTGGTACGGATTCTCGAAGAGGGGCTGATACTCGTAGCCCTCGACAAGGAGTCCCCACCACGCATCTCGCGAGCCGAAGTTTACAGGGCCATCCATAGCCTCCATACCACGCTCGGCGAGCCACTCGCGCGACGCATCGAATAGCATATTGGCCAGCTCCTGATCCTCTATTGCCTCGAAGAAACCACAACCTCCCGTAGGCTGCTCATAGCCGTAGGCATGGGTCTTGTCGTAAAAAGCCGCAATGCGACCTACACACTCGCCATCGGCATTGTGTGCCACCCAACGTATCGCCTCACCATCCTCGAAGAGCTTATTCTTGGCCGGGTCAAAGACCGCCTTGATTGAGCTATCGAAAGGACATACCCAATTTGGATTACCCTTGTAAATTCTCTTCGGCAAATCCAAAAACTCACGCTCCAAACGTCTATTATCAGGCGTCACCTCATGCAGGGTGTACTTAGTTTGTCTCATATATAACCAAATTTCTTTATCTCTCAGTTTAAGTATAGACATACAAAGATATACATTTTTTTCGTAATACGAAGTATTCGCCTAAAAATTTATCTCTACCTATCACATTTCATAACCGCTGCAAAGAGCTCAGTTTTTGTAGATAAAAATAGACTTTTTGATAGGAAAAGTATATTTTTTGAAGAATTTTTACTTCTATTTGAAAAATTTGTACCATATTTGCAACCGCAGAGAGATATAAAAATAATTATAATAACCAAAATTACTACAATAATGAGAAAAGTAACAGTTATCTTGGCAGCGACAATTATAGCAGCCACCGCAGCGATAGCTGCATCATTCGAGATTCGTGACAACGAGAAGCCAATACAATTCAACGAGCTACCCGCTGCTGCACAGCACTTTGTTAAGCAACACTTTGCAAAGGAGGAGGTATCCTACACCATCAAAGATAATGGCGTTGTATGGGATGAATATACCGTTGTATTCCAAAGCGGCGTAAAGCTCGAATTTGACGACAAGGGCGAGTGGACCGAGGTGGAGTGCCGATATAGCGAAGTGCCTTCGGCAATAGTCCCCAAAGAGATTAGCGACTATGTCAAGAAGCACAACCCCTCGGCAAAGATTATCGAGATCAAGCGCGACCACAACGAGTGGGATGTAAAGCTGACCGGAGGTTTAGAACTTACGTTCAACAAGTCGTTCAAGCTCACCGAGTTTGACGATTAGAAGCCATTTTTGTCCATGATATTTTTAGGAGTATAGAGCTAAAAAAGTTAATGATTTATGAGAAGATTATTTTTTGCATTAAGCCTTGTTGCAGCAATCTTTGCAACAAGTTGCGACGACGACTATAACGCTCCCGTCGATACGCGTAACGACTTTAATAAGCGATACCCCACAGCCGTGGATGTAGAGTGGGAGAAGAAGAAGGGTAAGGCTGTGGCCGAGTTTAAGCTAAATGGCGAGGATTGCGAGGCTTGGTACACTCGCGGTGGCGAGTGGATTATGACGCGCTTCGACATTAAGTTCAGCGAGCTACCCGAGGCTGTGCAGACCGCCTTTAAGCAGGGTTATGGCGTAGAGGCTCCAGTTGATGATGTTGAGAGGTTGGAGCGTAACAATGCTGATACTATATATTATATTGAGACCACGGTTGTTGTCGATGGCCGACTTACGGATATCTGCCTCGATTATAGCGGCGATGGCACGCTACTACGCAGCGAAGTGGACTTCGAGTACTACGACTATTGGGAGTACTACTTGTAACGTGTGTAGCGATATAGGAGAATGCAGGGGCTGGCTAAAAGTATTTTAGTCAGCCCCTTATCTCTGTGTGAGGAAGTGGCCGCCTGACCCATCTGACCCATCTGACCCATCT
>JAZNDK010000063.1:0-12490 GCA_045588005.1 Alistipes sp.
TCGAAGAGATGGAGCGACAGACCATCGCCAACGCCATAGCGCAGTGCGGCGGCAACCTCTCGCAGGTGGCACAGCAGCTCGGCATTACGCGCCAGACACTCTACAACAAGATTAAACGCTACGGCTTGTGAAACGACAGCAGAACATACCTTATGGCAAAATTGGTGCTTATGTGGCGGTCATTATCCTGATGGCGGCCTTGTCGGGTTATGTCTGGGCGACCAACCGCCACGCACACCTCATAGCAACCATTCCGATTATCATCTTCTGCCTCTTCCGACTCTTCCGTATCTACAACGAGTTGGTCGAACGACTGATGTTCGTCTTTAACGCCGTGCAGAACGATGACTACTCATTCCGCTTTACCGAGAATCCCAATATCACACGCCACGCCCTGGTCAATCAATCGCTCAACCGCATTAAGGAGGTGATGGACAATGCTAAGATGCAGATTCGTGAGCGTGAGAAGTACTTTGAGCTGATTATGGAGTGCGCGGGTATCGGTATCGTTACCGTGATGGAGAATGGCACGGTGGCGCAGACCAACACGAAGGCACTCCGCATTGTGGGTATGGAGCGACTGAACCATATCGACCAGCTACGAATACTGAGCGAGGAGCTTTGCGAGGCTATGCACCGTATCGAGCCAAGTACACAGCTGACTGCCAGATTTACCAACGAAATTGGCGACCAAAATTTGGTGCTGAGTTGCTCGGCGATGGAATTCGAGGGCAAGCAACTGAGGGTAATATCAATCGGCAATATCCACGAAGAGCTTGACCGCAAGGAGGTGGAGTCGTGGGAGAAACTCACTCGCATCCTCACGCACGAGATTATGAACTCGCTTGCACCCGTAACATCTATCAGCCATACCCTACTCTCATCGTCGGGGGATGCCGAGACAATGCGACAAGGGCTCGAGACGATACACGCGACATCAGATTGTCTGCTCCGCTTTGTCGATTCGTTCCGTGCCGTAACGCGCATCCCTGCGCCGCAGAAAGCTCCGTTCTACCTCTCGGAGCTGGTTGCGGAGTCGCTATCGCTCATTCCGCACGAGGGTATCGAGGTTGAAGTGAGCATCGAGCCCGAAGATACGATGCTCTATGCCGACCGTGCGCTAATGTCGCAGGTGATGGTCAATCTCCTAAAAAATGCTACCGAGGCACTCCTGGCGCAAGATTGTGACCGCAAGATAACCATCCGCTCAACGATTGATGCAGAGGAGCGCATCCAAATCGAGATAACCAACAGCGGCTCGGCTATCCCTGCCGAGGTGGCCGAAAATATCTTCACGCCATTCTTCACAACCAAAACCGACGGCTCGGGCATCGGCCTCGCCGTCTCTCGCCAAATCATCCGCCTCCACGGTGGTTCCCTCCGCCTCAAACACAACGAGGAGGGCAGGGTGACATTTGCTGTTGTAGTGGAGTGATATTCAAACTGAAATTTTGATGCTGTTATGGTAATTTTATTTGTGGCAGGTATTATTGCATTGTGTGCTGTATTGGTGCTATTTCGCCCCGATTTGATCAATGTGCTGTCGGAGAACGACCTCAAAAAGATGAATCCTAAGAAGACAGGGCGAGTTGCTTTTTGGGGGCTTATGACCACCGCGTTGATATTGGTGGCTCTATATCTCTGTGGCATACGCAACGAGCTTGTACCAATGTTTGTCGGCATCCCAGGCGCCATCATCACCGCTGCATTGATTCAGCTTTCAATCCCTAATAAGTAGCGATTTCGACGTAGGCTATCCCTTTTGCAGGTGATCCGCTATCTCTCTCCATAGTATACCCATAGGCCCAACAAGCGCCGTAGTCAATAACAAAAAAGAGAACCCTTTCGAGTTCTCTCTTCTGTGGTGCCACCGGGATTCGAACCAGGGACACAAGGATTTTCAGTCCTTTGCTCTACCAACTGAGCTATGGCACCATCATCTATATATGCATAACTTTCATTAAGCGAGTGCAAAGATATAGACTTTTTTCTTATCTGCAAACTTTTTTGTGAAAAAATTAAAATAATTTTATCCCGCAAATACACATCGCAACCATAACACTCTCACAATCAGTTATTAAGACAACCTGTTTCTAAGCTCGCTTTCGGTAGGTGACGGCTGCGAGAGTATTAAAAATCAAAGCAAAGAGTCCGAGAGCTGTAAAATTTATCCATAGTTCGGCAATAGTCGTACCTTTCAAATATACTGAGCGTAGAATATCAACATAGTATCGAGGAGGCAGCACAAGCGTAAAGCGTTGTGCCCATACAGGCATCGAGTCCACAGGAGTAAGTAGTCCACTCATAAGCATAAATATCATTATGAAGAAGAACATTACAAACATCGTCTGCTGCATTGTCTCCGAGAAGTTAGCAATCGTAAGACTGAACCCCGAAATCGTAAGGATAAATAGCAACGCGCCAAGATATATTGCCCACACCGAGCCTACGGGGACAAGACCATAGACCAGACGAGCCACGAGCATAGCCACAGTAAGCACAAAGAGGCCTATAATCCAATAGGGCACAAGCTTCGAGAGTGTAAATGTGAAGCGCGAAACAGGTGTCACATTTATCTGTTCGATAGTACCACTCTCCTTCTCACCTACAATACTCAGTGCCGGCAGGAAGCCACATATAAGAATAAAGAGGATAATCATCAGCGCAGGAATCATATAGTGACGATAGTTGAGTGTCGGATTATAGCGATTCTCGATAGTTACCAACTCGGAGAGTTTTGAAGGACTATTCTCGCCGCGCAACTCTACAAGAGTATGTGCTATGGTCTGCACTACATACTGCATACCCATACCACCCTTTGTTGCGTTTACGGCGTTGGCTGTGATGCTAATACGCTCGGGAGTAGCAACCATCATATCGCGCTCAAAATGATCGGGTATCTGCACAATGACATCTACCTCGCCCTGCTCCAAGGCCTCCATTGCAAGTGGGTATTCTGCGGTAACTTGTGTAAGTGTAAGATACTCCGATGCCTCGATATGCGACGCTACACGGCGCGAGGTTGTCGAGCGATCCATATCGACCAATGCCACATTGACATTGCGCACATCCATAGTCATAATAAGCGGCATGAGCAACATCACAAGTATCGGGAAGGCGATAATAAGTCGTGGTAGGAACGAATTGCGCTTAATTTGGAGGAACTCCTTCTGTACAAGTACGATAAATGTTCTCATAGTTACTCTAATTTATCGTTAAACTTTTGTAATGACACACCCAATATTACCACCGTCATACCGAGCAAAATCACACAATTCTTCCACACGGCAACAAGTGGCAGACCCTGAATCATCATCTTACGCACTGCATCGATATACCATCTTGCGGGAACGATATTCGATACCACCTGGAAGAATTTTGGCAGATTTTCAATTGGGAAGAGCATACCCGAGAGCATAAGTATCGGCATCATCATAACCATTGCCGAGATGAGTAGTGCAGCCACCTGTGTTGTGGCAATGGTCGAAACGAGCAATCCTAACGATAGCGACAGCATAAGATATATCAACGAGAGCGAGAAGATACCCCCGACACCTCCCGTCATCGGCACTCCAAGAAGATATCGAGCAAGGAGTAGTATCATCACAAGCACGACACACGAGATAGCAAAATATGGTATCATCTTAGCAAGGATAATCTTTACGGGGCGCACGGGCGATACGAGCAGCACCTCCATAGTGCCCACCTCCTTCTCTCTAACAATCGACACGGAGGTCATCATGGCGCATACCAAGATAAATATCAGGCCCATGATGCCCGGCACGAAGTTATAGGCAGACTTCATCTGCGGATTAAAGAGCATACGGGTATCAAACATTGCTTGCTGGGATGCCGAGCCGAGGAGAATATTTTGCAGATAGGCAGTTGCCGATCCTGCGGTATTTACATTCGAGGCATCGACAACGAGTTCTATAATGGGCTTTACCTTAATACCTGCTGCGGCTTGTTCGGCACGACGGTCATAGTCCGAGGCAAAGAGGACCACAGCACTTGCCCTGCCCGAGCGCAACCAAGGGTCGATATCATCTTGCGAGATATAGCCCTTAAAGGTAAAGTAATCGTTCTGCGAGAGGCGTTCTACGGCATCACGCACACCATCGGTACGTTCTGCGGCAACAACAGCGACATTGATGTTATTGACCTCGGTAGATATAGCGAACCCAAAGAGAACCATCAACACAACAGGGATAAGCATAACGACGAGCATCGTACGCTTGTCGCGAAGTATATGGAGCGACTCCTTTTTCACGAATGAGCCAAAGTTCTGTTTCATATTATTGACATATCAATTAACAATTGAGTACTCCTCGGAGCAATAGCTCCGACAACCGTCATATTATTAGACTACTCACCTCTCTGTGCGCCACGAGCCAACGTACGGAAAACCTCATCCATAGACTCTGCAGCAAATTGTTGTTTCAGGCGTGCCGGTGTATCGAGTGCACGCACCCGGCCATCGACCATTATCGATACACGCGAGCAGTACTCGGCCTCATCCATATAGTGTGTCGTTACGAAGATTGTTGTGCCACCCTCTGTAGCCTCGTATATCATCTCCCAAAACTGACGTCGCGTCACAGGATCGACACCTCCCGTAGGCTCATCCAAAAAGACCACTTCGGGGCGATGAATAGTGGCTATGGCAAACGATAGTTTTTGTTTCCATCCGAGAGGTAATGAGCCAACTAACGTATCTCGCTCCGATAAAAAATTCAGACGGTCGAGCAACTCCGCAGCACGCTCCTCGGTCTCTCTCCCGGACAAGCCGTAGATACCTGCAAATAGACGCATATTCTCGCCCACCGTAAGGTCGTTGTAGAGCGAGAAACGCTGACTCATATAGCCGATGCGGTGTTTTATCCGCTCGCCCTCGGTGCATACATCAAAACCCGCCACCGTGCCACTGCCCGACGTCGGATAACTCAGTCCGCATAGCATACGCATTGCGGTAGTCTTACCTGCCCCGTTTGCTCCGAGAAAGCCGAAAATCTCGCCACGGTGCACATCAAACGAGATACGATCGACAGCCGTAAAGTCACCAAAACGCTTCGTAAGGTCGCGTACCGAAATTACTATATCGCTCATCGCTTCATCAGTTTAATAAACATATCCTCGATTGTAGGCTCAGAGCGCACAATATCTAAGCCCTCGACATCGCTCAACCGAGCCTTGAATTGCTCCACATCAAACTCTGTGTCAGCAACTAAGTGGTGCATCTGGCCAAAGGGGTAGCAATCCTCCACGCCGACAGATTGACGTGCTCGCTCCAAGAGTGCGAACATATTTTTCGCACTTATGCCATACAGAGGCTTGTCGAATCCACGCACAATACCCTCGGGTGTATCAACGCCCAAGATACGACCCTCGTTGCAGAGGGCTATGCGATCGCAACGCGAAGCCTCGTCCATATATGGTGTAGAGACTAAAATAGTGATACCTCGCCTCTTCAACTCGGCAAGCATATCCCAAAACTCGCTGCGCGACACGGCATCAACACCCGTTGTCGGCTCATCGAGAAAGAGTACACTCGGGCGATGAATAAGTGCGCACGATAGAGCGAGCTTCTGCTTCATACCTCCCGACAGCTTACCTGCACGACGCTTACGAAAGGGCTCTATCTGCTTGTAGATTGGTGCTATAAGGTCGTACGACTCTTCGACAGTCGCCCCAAACAGCGCGGCGAAAAATTGCAGATTCTCCTCAACCGACAAGTCGGGATAGAGCGAGAAACGACCCGGCATATACCCAACTATTGAACGTATAGCGAGGTAGTCGGCCGTAGTATCAAGACCCTCGACAGAGGCACTACCCGAATCGGGATTTATAAGTGTTGCAAGCAGTCGAAAGAGCGTAGTCTTACCCGCACCATCAGGGCCTATAAGACCGAAGAGCTCACCATGCTCGACAGATAACGACACGCTGTCGAGAGCTCGCACCTTACCGTAACTCTTTGATATGTTATGTAGCTCAATTGCAGCCATACTACAACACTACTTCGCCTGCCAAACCAATCTTTAGGCGGCCATCATTCTCTACTGCGACCTTTACAGCATATACTAAATTAGCACGCGAATCGACAGTCTGTATGTTCTTTGGTGTAAACTCGCTCTCGGCCGAGATCCAGGCAATACGACCCTCGTAGTCATATCGCTCATCGCCACCAAAATCGGCAACAACACCCACTTTGTCGCCCAACCTGATTTTGGATAGTTGATCGGAGGTAAAGTAGGCTCGCAGATAGATGTTATCGAGATCGGCAACCTTCATAAGGGGTTTACCCATAGTTGCAAGCTCGCCCGCCTCGGCATACTTCACCAGCACCGTCCCGCTAACAGGCGACACTATACGACACTTAACTATACGGTCATCTAGAGCTGCAATCTGAGCCTCCAATGCCGTAGCATTATTGTTTATCGTCGTGGTATTCTTATCGAGTGTCGAGAGAGAGGCATCGAGCTGACCCTCCAATATCTTTATCTGAGCCTCGATATCGTCATACTGCTTCTGTGTTGCCGCGCCATCACTTAGCATGTTCTCCACTCGGCGAAGCTCGCTACGCTGCTTTGCTATCTGCTCGCGTAGCGCAGCCACTTGCTTGTCGATATCGGGTCGTGAGCCGAGCAGTGCCGACTGCTGCGCTGTGAGTTGCTTACGTTGCAGATGTAGTTGCAGACTATCTATCGAGCCCAGAACCTCGCCTGCATCGACAGTTACGCCCTCCTCGATGTCGAAACTAAGAATCTTTCCGTTCGCCTCCGACGATACCACCACCTCGGTAGCCTCGAACGTGCCCTGTGCATCAAACCCTCTCTCCTTGCCGCACGACACAGCGAGTATCGCTACGACGATATATACTACTCTTCTCATAATCTATTGGTTAAGTGTTGTTTTAAGTCTATAAATTGCCTGCAATAGCTCTATCTCGTGCGTCGAGCGATTGAGCGTTGCAGTTGTCTCGTCGCTAATCTTACGCAGCAAATCCGTAGCATCTATAACCCCATTCTCGAGCTGCGATTCAGCTGCCATACGCACTCTGCGACGTAGCTCCACTATGCGATTATCATCATCTACGGCACGCCTTAGACGCTCAATCTCTCCGTCGTCTTGTACACTCTGCACATTGGTATTAAAGAGAAAAATATCGCGTTTCAGAGCTGTCTGCATCTCTGCCGTAGCAAGCCTATCGAGGTTGTTTTTTTTGGTATAGAAAGCCCCAATATTCCACGACATACGAACGCCGACAAGACCATTCAAAGTCCAATCCGTAGCCACCATACTCTTGAATAGGTCCATACCCGGATAGCCGTAGTAGCCCTGCGCAAAGGCCGAGATGCGTGGCATTACCGAGGAGTTTATCGCCTTACGCTGCGCCGCTATCTTACCCAGCTGAGCGTCAAACATCGCTAACTCGGGGCGTGCAGAATCTCGACTTACAGGCAGACTCATTGCGGGCCGTTCGAGTCTTTGGTCAGCGAGCGGCTCTCCGATAAATAGTTCCAATATACGACGGAAACTCTCTCTCGACGACTCCACCTGCGAGAGTGTCTGCTTAGCGGTAAGCAGCTCGGCCTCGATTGTATCCACATCGGTCTGCATAGCCACACCGTTATCAAAATATGTGCGCATACGTGCGAGGTTGCTCTCCAACACCTCTACGAGAGCCTCGGTCTGCGCCACTCGCTCGTCGAGCAACAAAATACCAAAATATAGGTTATCGACCCTCGTTTGCAATTCGTAGAGCGAGACATCTACACGACTGCGCTGCTCCTTAGCCTCAGCCTCGGCAAGTGCTCTATTTGCACTCGACACTCCGCCATCCCAGATATTCTGCGATATATCGAGTGCAATTTTGTATTGATCCTTTCTTATACCCGACATCTCCACCCCATTGGCTTGCAATATTGCATTAAAGGCCTCGGGATAGGTTGGCGTGGCCGACTGATATGTAGCCTGTGCCGAGAGAGCGAGTTGCGGAATCCAAGCTCGAGCAGCATTCGAGATGTTGTAATGCTCGGTTTGCGAGATAAGGTCGTACTGCCTAATCTCGGGGTAGTGTTCACGCGCCAAGCGACGGCACTCGTCGAGCGACTGCGCCGAAGCTGCGAAAGCATACACAGCCACAATAAGTGTTAATAGTGTTCGTTTCATAAGCTATTGCTTTTTTATTCTTCGCAAAATCGTCTCAATATTCTCAGCCTTACGTTGCGCAAGGAATCTTTCGCGGTCGGCCATCAGCTCACCCATTAACGGCTCCATAAACGGATAGGCGATAAACGTAAATATGTTCATCGACATTATACTGATAAACAACATCTTAACATCAATATTTTCAATCTCTCCACGCTCTGCGGCAAGGTCTATCTCCGCCTGTAAGTCGTTGTAAATGCTATCGATTATTTTGCCCGCATGGTCGTATAATACCCGATAGTGCTCGGGACGTGTAACTATCTCGTTTATCACAAATCGCGGTAGCTCAGGATTCTCGGCTATAAAGTCGAAGTGAGCAGCTATACCCCCTTTCAAACGCTCAACTATTGGCAGCCTCGGGTCGCCCAATATTGCAAACATCGAACGCGATATCTTCGAGAACTTCTCGTCTATGATACGCTCAAAGAGCTGTCCTTTGGTACGAAAATAGTAGTGCAACATCCCATGTGTCACACCCGCTGCTCGGGCTATCGATGTTGTTCGAGCACCGTCGTAACCCTTGGTTAAAAACTCCTGCTCTGCCGCTGCAAGTATCTCTTGCTCTTTGTTTTGCTTATCTTGCACCTCCATAATTTATTGTATAAACAATTTTGTTTAACACTTTTGTTAATACAAATGTAAAAAGAAATTTTTGATTTACAATCTATTTTTAAGAAAAATGGGTGGAGTTAATCGATGAAAAGCTATAAAAATGTGATATTTTATAAATTTTTCTCTGAAAGGTCATCAATTTGCTATCTTTTGCGTATATTTGTAGTTGCGAAAGATATTTCCGTCTGCTATTTACTGAAAGCAGAGCCATGCAACCGAATAAGGAATTAAAAAAAAGTATAGTGATGACAACGAACTTAAAGACTACATTTGCAGGATTGAAGCTTAGCAGCCCGATCATCGCGGCGGCAAGTCCCCTTACAGCGACAGCTGAGCAGTGCTTGGAGCTCGAGAAGGCAGGTGTCGCTGCAATCGTCGTTAAGAGCATCTTCGAGGAGAGCATTGCTCACAACTCGAACGAGCTATCGGACATGCTGTCGCATGGCGAGGAGAACGACTATCTTGATGGTTATATTGGCGAGCAGATGGTATCGGAGTGGCGCAACACGCTCGCAAGCATCAAGCGAGCATGCTCGATACCTATTATTGCATCTATCGCCTGTCGCAATATCGACACATGGAAGCGTTACGCCACAATCGCCGGCGAGGTTGGTGTCGATGCTGTCGAGCTCAATCTGATGAATGTAGGCCGTTGCACGCGCCACACCCCCTATGGCGAGATGGAGCACCACTTGGCACGCACCGTCGAGGTTGTGCGCAAGGCTATCAAGCTGCCCATAATCGTCAAGTTGGCCTCGAATATGACAAATCCTGCGGCTCTTGTCGATAGACTTAAAGCGTGCGGTGCTAATGGTGTTGTTCTCTTCAACCGCCCCTACCCCGTGGATATAGATATCGAGACCAGGGAGTATATCACCGGTCAAGTGCTCACCTCGTCGTATAACCTCGCTACGCCACTACGCTGGACAGGCATCCTCTCTGCCGAGATTCCTGCCATGGACTACGCGCTGTCGGGTGGTGTTCAGACATGGCAGGATATCGTCAAGTCGGTGCTTGCGGGAGCCTCGGCTGTCGAGATATGCAGCACGCTATACCACCACGGCTTGGACTCTATTGCCGAGCTTAAACATGGCCTCGAAGAGTGGCAGCAGAGCCATTTCGAGGAGTCTATCGAGACCTACCGTGGCAAGATGAATGCCTCGAACGGTAACTATGCCGACTCACTTTTCCGTGCCCACTACCTACACTTCAAGTCGTAGTGACGGGCCCGAGCCGCTAAAACAGCAAAAAAAACAGGGCGAGTTTTTGTATTTTACGAAAATAGCACTAACTTTGCCCCAACGATGGGGGTTTAGCTCAGCTGGTTAGAGCGCTTGCATGGCATGCAAGAGGTCGTGAGTTCGAATCTCATATCCTCCACAAATGAAGAACTACCCCCTGTGGGTAGTTTTTCGTTTGTAGCGACGTGGGGACTCGGCTTATTGGTCAAAATTTTTTTATTACCCCACCGGAATTTTACAGTGAGCCAAAATTAGCCCCAGATCAGGCAACGCCACCGATAGCAGCATAAAAAAAAAGCAGCGACAACCTTTCGATTGTCGCTTTGTGACTCCGACAGGATTCAAACCTGTAACCGCTTGATCCGTAGTCAAGTACTCTATTCAGTTGAGCTACGGAGCCATTCCTTTGCTTTTGCGAGTGCAAATGTATGACAAATATTTTACACTACCAAATATTTTGTGAAATATTTTACAAAATAATTTATAAAAAAGTAGTCGCAAAAACAAATGAGAACATAATACACTGATTATCAGCACGAGTTGAAAGCAAGGACAAAAAGAAGAACATGGGTATTATTTTTAACACCCACAGGGGGGGGGCAGTGGGTGCGCTTAGTTTATCGAGGGTTAGTAGGTACGCCTGCTGCCTTAGTGGGGTCGATGAGTTTTGTGGGAGTATGGGTTACATAGGAAAATGCCTATCTAACCCATTTGACCTATCTAACATATCTGACCCACTCTCGGCCATGCGTAGAGGTAAGGCTCGGCTCGGCAGGACCACCTCAAAAAGCGCATAAAAAAAGCTGGCTAAAACTATTTAGCCAGCCCTTATTCTAAGATAGTGAGTGAATACTACTTGATATGCTCCGAAAGAATCTTCTCGATATCCTCGCCACGAAGGTTCTTGGCTACGAGCTTACCCTCGGGCGAGAAGAGGAAGTTCGAGGGTATAGACTGTACGTTATATGTATCGGCAGCAGGGCAGGTATTTGCCTCGTTATAGCCCCACACATTAACCCAGGTCATGCCCTTCTCCTCGACAAACGTCTTCCAACGATCCTCGGTGCCGGGGCGGTCGAGAGTAACTCCGTAGATCTCGAAGCCCTTAGGAGCGAACTTCTCGTAGGCAGCTACCAAGTGAGGAATCTCACCACGGCAAGGGCCGCACCATGTAGCCCAAAAATCTACAAGCACCCACTTACCTGCTGCGCAGAGCTCCGAAACCGAAACCTCAACGCCCTCGGTATTCGTAAGCTTGATATCTACAAGGTCAGCACCGATAGCCGTATTCTTAGCATTCTCGATAAGACGCTCGTACTCCTTGTACATATACATATAGTTGTACTTCTTATCAACCGAGTTGAAGAGCTCGGCAAAGCGAGCCTCGTCATCGGTAAACATCAGGTGGTACTGCAGCATATATACCGAAATCGGATTGTTGGCATTGGCCGCGATAGACTCCTCGAGGTAGGCAAGCACTCTCTCCTCGGTAGCCTCAGGAGCCTCGTACTGAGCGATAAACTCCTCCATAGTCTTAGTGAGGCGGTCGTTAAGCTCCGAGCCTACAATATTTAAGTCATCGGCCTCGGCATCGTAACGCACCGTAAGGTCACTACCCTCACTGAGGATGATAGCCATAGTCTGACCATCAACAGCGATGTTTAGGAACTGCTCGCCGACATAGGGAGTCTCGATAGTAAAATGCTTCTCGGCATCTGCCTGAGTCTTGATAACGCTCTCAGCCTCGCCAACAATAGATAGGCTGATCTCTGCACCGGGCTGCATATCCTCGAATTGAGAGAAGTCGCCCTCGACCTTGATACCCTTGCTGCCGCACGCCATAAGTGCTACACAGCTAATAATTGCAAATAACTTTTTCATCTTTCTATTGGTTTTAATTAAGTCTCTTCATCTATATAACGCCACCCCAAACACTCATATTGTCTAACGCTTCACACGGTCAGGGTTGAAACTCACAAACTGCTCCCACGACGAGCTTCCCTTGCGAGCCTTGCTGTCGCCACCAAGGCCCTTGCGCTTGTCGCCCGCTATGGCACGAGTGAGCGCGTTGCTTGTGGTAAAGTAGTGACATAGGGCAACGGCCATACCATCCGTAGCATCGAGCTTTCGAGGCTGGTAGTCTGTGCCGAGAAGCGCGTTAATCATCTGTGCCACACGCTCCTTTGAAGCCTGACCACTGCCCGTTATCGACTGCTTGATACGCGACGGAGCATACTCCTCGATAGGTGTATCACTCGAGGTGCTGAGCACAGCGGCAATAGCCACACCCTGAGCTCTGCCCAGCTTCAACATTGACTGCACATTTGTACCGAAGAAAGGCGACTCGAAGGCCACCTCCGATGGTCTATACCCCTCGGTGAGGCTGCGCACACGCTCGAAGATGTAGCGTAGCTTCTGGTGCGCATCCC
>JAZNDK010000064.1:0-14750 GCA_045588005.1 Alistipes sp.
TCCTTGACACCCTCATAACCGTAGATGATACCACCTGTGGGGAAGTCGGGACCCTTAACATAGTTGAGCAGCTCCTCGCACTCGCAGTCGGGGTTGTCGATATAGGCACAGCATGCGTCTACGACCTCCGAGAGGTTGTGGGGTGCCATGTTGGTTGCCATACCTACTGCAATACCGCTTGCACCGTTTACCAGCAGCAAGGGTATCTTTGTGGGTAGCACCGTGGGCTCCTTGATTGTATCATCAAAGTTCAGAGTCCAGTCGATGGTCTCCTTATCGATGTCGGCCATCACCTCGTCGGTAATCTTCTGCATGCGGGCCTCGGTGTAACGCATCGCCGCGGGCGAGTCGCCATCCATCGAGCCGAAGTTACCCTGACCCTCGACCAAAGGATAGCGCATCGACCAATCCTGAGCCATACGCACCATAGCCTCATAAACCGAGCTGTCGCCGTGGGGGTGGAACTTACCGAGCACATCACCGACAATACGCGCACTCTTACGAGTAGGCTTATCCGAGTAGAGGTTTAGCTCGGCAGACATATCATACAAAATACGACGGTGCACAGGCTTCAAACCATCGCGCACGTCGGGCAGAGCTCGTGAGACGATCACCGACATCGAGTAGTCGATGTATGCCGACTTCATCTGCTCCTCGAGGTTTACTTGGACTATGCGGCCAGTTAAACCTGTGTTGTTCTGCTC
The DNA here is from genome assembly GCA_045588005.1 of Alistipes sp. Lineage (GTDB taxonomy): Bacteria > Bacteroidota > Bacteroidia > Bacteroidales > Rikenellaceae > Alistipes. Next base: position 705 of record JAZNDK010000064.1, read on the forward strand.
TTCAGTCATCTTATTATAGTTTTATCCTACGTTAGCAATTTTGCTTCATGCGGCCCTTTTCGGGGCACTCCTATATATTTATATATAGACCCGCAAATTTACGTTTTATTTTCGATTTAAGCAACAATTACCCCTAAAATCTCGCTCCTTGCCGAGAGCTTTTTTTGAAAATATGTCCTATTTGCCCGTTTTTAGCCCGTTTAAGACCCTTAAAAATATCTATAGTAGGGGGTACGGCTCTTGTCTGCTGTATATAACAAAGGGGCTGACTAAGCGACTTAGTCAGCCCACATCTTCCAAGAGGGTTAATTACTGAACGTAAATGAGTATTTTGAGGCTCGCAACTACTTTTGTATAACCTCGAATATCTCTTTTACGCCACCCACAACAAGGGTTGTGGCCGAGGTCGTCTCCACCTCCAAGTATGAAGAGGTAATATCGCCCGAGGCTATCTCCTCGCCTTCGGCCGTTAGCAGCTGCCAACGGGCTGAGGGCTCCGAATCTTCGCCCATAAGAACGATACAGAGAGTCGTACCCTCCTTAATCGCAAATCGAGCCTCGCCCTCGGTGGTAAGGGCTGTGAATGGGTTGCTGTCCTCGCCATATTGCTCCTCGGTCACGGGGTTGATGTCGAACGAGCGAATGGCAAGCCAATTGCGCTTCTCTGACTCTAACTTGCGGATGCCGACGTAGCGTGCCTCGATAGGCTCGCCACGCCACTCTATCTCATACGCACCCTGCAAAGGCTCGGTGAGGGCGTGCCACTCCTCTCCATCGACCGAATACTCTACGATGACATGGTCGAAGTAATCGACATCGTCTATCGAGTTGCGACCCTGAATGATGCGAATTTCGCGTACCTCGCGTGCAATACCCATATCGGCAGCCACAAAGTCGTCGGTGCGCTGTGCCTGCCCCGAGTGGTAGTAGGTCTCGGGGTCGTTATCGAACATATACTTAGCCTGTGGAGCATGCAGCGAAAGGTATGAGCCTGCGGCTGTAAGCGTCGATGACTTCTCGCCGGTCAGCTTCTCGTAGTAGGCTGCCGCAAGACCATTCATGATACCCTCGTAGAAGGGTTGTAGCTTCATTGTTCCTACGCGGTGAGCGTCGTAGGCCTCGATATCGGCCTCGCTCATAAGGTTGTCGGTATATCTCTGCCAGAAAGCGGGGTAGTCGCCGGCGTTGTATAACTCGATACACTCCAACGCTCCGAGACAGCGACGGCCGAGCTTGCCAAACTCCACAAGCCACGGGCGCATCTCTTCCAGTAGAGCCTTATTCTTCATATGCTCCATCGCCTCGGGTACGGCGATGATACGCTTAAACTCCTTGCGCAGCTCCTCGGCCAATTGCTCGTCGTACTCCTCCAAGGTGAAGGTCTTGGTCTCCCACGACTCGAAACGGCGGTAGCCGGTCTCGGTGTCGCACGAGTGGATGGCGAAGAGACGATAGGGACCCTTTACCTCGGGCGCGAGCTCGGCGATAGCCCTCTCCCAGCTGTCGAGGGGGTTGTATGCCTCGTTATTCCATGTGTAGTCGGCCACGCTGTATAGCGCGAGTTTCGAGGCCTCGCCATGCTCCATGGGGTTGCTAACCAAACCACGAGCCTTATCGGCGGTCATCGTAGGTGAAAGACCATAGACAGGTCCCTGCATCAAAATATGGCGGGCATAGTCCGTAACGGGGTAGTTCCACCAGAAGAGCGCGGGTCGCTGAATACGCGAGGCAATCCACTCCATGGTGCTATTGGTCATGTCGCTACATACCGCGTCGCCTGTCCAGAATACATCTACCGAGGGGTCTAACTCGTTGCCATAGACAACCAGGCTACCACGCTCGGTGGGGTTGGCCCAGAGACGTGTGTAGTCTGTAGGGCAGACAATGAGTGATGCTACATCGCCCTTGGCCTCGACAAACTCTTTGTTGAGGCGGTTTGCAAGCTCGGTCTGGCGATAGGGGTTAGTACCCTCGCCGGAGATGTCGTCGAAGTGGATGGCAAAGGCTCGCACGCCGAGTTCGTACATAGCCTCGAACTTGTTGAGCAGGTTGAGGTAGTCCTCCTCGTTCCACTTGATATCCTGACCCGGGTGTATTGCCCATACGAAGTTCACACGGTTGCGACGGCATGCCTCGACAAGCTCGGCAATCTCCTTGGCCTTATCCTCGGGGTAGGCCAATCGCCAATTGGGCGAGCTGTGGTAGGGGTCATCCTTCGGGCCGTAGATGTAGTAGTTCATCTTGTAGCAACCATAGATGTCGATAAGCGATAGGCGTGTGGCGTGCGACCATGGCTCGCCATAGAAGCCCTCGACAACGCCACGATACTTCATATCGGGCCAGTCGCGGATGGTAAGCTCGTCGAGAAGACCATGCTCCGATACCGGGCTCGCGACAACCTGACGTAGCGTCTGAATGGCGTAGAATGCACCGAGCTCGTCGTATGCAGATATGGTTATGCCCTCGGCCGAGATGCGTAGGGTGTATGCCCCTTCGCGCTGCTCAACACCCGCCGCAGCGGCTGCCTTCTCGCCAAAGTCGATGGTTAGCTTTGTGCCTCGCTTGCCGACACCGATAAAGTCGATGTTTTCGGCAAATAGCTTAGCCTTGCCTTTGAGTACGACACCTGCCGAGATATCCGTTACATCGGCTGCACCGCGACTGAGTGTTTGGGGTGTGGGGTTGATTACAAGGCCGGCATGGTCGAGCTTTCGACCGAAGAGTACGCCGAGATTTTGCGACTCGCCACGTTGCGAGCTTAGATCCTGCGCCGATAGTGTGGCTGCGGATAGGAGCGCGAAGCTTACAAGAATTAGGTTTTTGATAGGTTTAATCATAGTTAAAGTATGTTTTATAATATCTTTCTCAACACCATCGGCAAAGATAACGATAATTTTCAAACTCTCAAACAAATTAGCGATTTAGTCGAGATAGTTGCTCTCCCTATCGCCACAACGAGCGAGGGGCTATCTACATTTTGTGGCAGATAACCCCTCGCTCGTTGGGTGCTCATATGCATAATGCAGAGCCTCTTGGATGATTTATATGATGTCGAATGCGATCTTCATCATGTTTGTAAACGATGTCTGACGTTCCTCGGCCGAGCATGCTGTGCCGTGTACCAACGAGTCGGAAATTGTGCAGATGCACAATGCGCTCTTGCCGGCACGCGCAGCATTCATATAGAGAGCTGTAGCCTCCATCTCGACAGCGAGTACGCCCATCTTCTGCCACTTCTTCCACTCCTCGGCATTGTCGCCATAGAATACGTCGCTGGCTAAAACGTTGCCTACGCGGTACTCTATGCCGAGCTCCTCGGCCTTGGCTGCTGCACTGCGGAGCAGCTCGAAATCGGCAATCGGAGAGAATGTGCCCGGAAGGCCGAACTGCTGGCCGTAGTTCGAGTCGGTACATGAGCCCATGGCGAGCACCACATCGCCAAGTTTGAGCGAGGGGTCGTAAGCTCCTGCCGAGCCGCAACGTATGATACGCTTAACGTCGTAGAAATTGAAGAGCTCGTATGTGTAGATGCCTATCGAGGGTATTCCCATGCCGTGGCCCTGCACCGATACTCGTTTGCCCTTGTATGTACCTGTGTAGCCGAGCATGCCGCGCACGCTGTTGTACTGCACGGGGTTCTCCAAAAAGTTCTCGGCCATGAATTTGGCGCGTAGCGGGTCGCCCGCCATAATCACTCTGTCGGCTATCTCGCCGGCCTGTGCCCCAATGTGGGGTGTAGGTACTTTGCCTGCCATACTCACTATGCTTAATTGTTGTTAATACTCTCTTTTGCGTGGTGCTCCTCTTCTTAGAACATCTCGTCGTACTCGTAGATGTTGATGTTTTGTCCTGCAACGCCCTCTGCACCAAACGAGTCGATGAAGCCGTGCTCTACATTAACATCGATTAACTCACACTTGGGAGCACTATATTTGCTTGTCGAAATAGTATTCATACCTTACTCTAATACTGTTAGTAAAAGCCTTGCGACAAAGGTAACGAAATAATTTTTATTTGCACACACTCTGCACCCACTTTTTCCTTTTTCGGTTGTGTAAAATCTATGTAACGCGGGTTATGAACCACTATTTTTTAAGAAAATGGGCTGTATGTTTGGATTTTTAGCCAATTATTGCTATCTTCGTGAGATAAATGTGAAAAACTAATACCTAACCAATATGAACTATACGTTTACCGCGGAGGAGCGTCGCGAGATTATCGCTCTGATGAATCGAGAGATTGTACCGGCTATCGGCTGTACCGAGCCTATCGCCGTGGCTCTCTGTGTGGCTAAGGCTACCGAGACTTTGGGCTGTCGCCCCGAGCGTATCGAGGCACGCCTCAGTGCCAATGTGCTCAAAAATGCTATGGGTGTCGGAATCCCGGGTACGGGCATGACGGGCCTACCTATCGCCATGGCTCTCGGAGCTATTGTGGGTCGCTCGGAGTACGAGTTGGAGGTCTTGCGCGATGCCGATGCGGCGGCTGTCGAGGAGGGGCGCAAGATGATAGATAGCAAGGCTATAAGCGTAGATTTGAAGTACAACATTACCGAGAAGCTATATATCGAGGTCGAGGTGTTTGCCGGTGGTGCGAGTGCTATGGCTATCATCTCGGGAGGTCACACCCGCTTCGTACATGTGTCGCGCTCGGGCGTGGTGCTCTTCTCGGCCGATGCTCCCGCTTCGGGCGATGCTGTGGCTGCCCCTGCGGTTAAGGACCCCGAGCTCACAATGAAGCGCGTGTGGGACTTCGCCATGACTGCTCCGCTCGAGGAGTTGGAGTTTATCATGGAGGCCAAGCGTCTAAACATGAATGCTGCCGAGGAGTCGCTCAAAGGCGACTACGGCCACGCTATAGGTCGTCTCTTCCGCATGGAGTCGGAGCGCAATGTTATGGGCGATACGCTCCACTGCCAGATTGTAGGCATGACAGCTGCAGCGTGTGATGCGCGTATGGCCGGAGCGATGATACCCGTGATGAGTAACTCGGGTAGCGGTAATCAGGGCCTTACATCGACCGTGCCGGTGGTTGTCTATGCCAAGCAGAACAACGCCTCGCATGAGCAGATGGTGCGAGCACTTATTCTAAGCCACCTCACCGTAATATATATCAAGCAGAGCCTTGGCCGTCTCTCGGCACTCTGCGGATGTGTCGTGGCGGCTACGGGTTCGAGCTGCGGTATCACCTATCTTATGGGTGGTGGCTACCGTGAGGTTACTATGGCCGTGAAGAATATGATTGCCAACCTTGCGGGTATGATATGCGACGGTGCTAAGCCCTCGTGTGCCATGAAGTGTGCCTCGGGAGTATCTACGGCTGTTGTCTCGGCTCTTATGGCTATGAACGACCGCTGTGTGAAGTCGGTGGAGGGTATCATCGACGACGATGTCGATAAGTCGATTATCAACCTCACGGATATCGGTCGTGATGCGATGACACATACCGACGCGATGATTCTGCGCATTATGACCTCGAAGTAGCCTCGCGGCAAGCTATCGAGAATTGATTATTGTAGTGCAGTAGGGCTCTCCGACGAGCGATAATCTCGTTTGGCCGCTCTATTGCACTTGTTTTAATAAATGGTTTGCGATTATGATAGAGAACACACCTTCGGGGCGCATCGAGGAGATTATCTCGGCCCAACGCCAATACTTTGCTACGCACGCTACACTCCCCATTGCCACACGCATTGCGGCATTAAGGTCGCTCCGCGAGGCGATTGTACGGCACGAGAAGGAGCTTTGCGAGTCACTATACGCCGACCTGCACAAGTCGTACGAGGAGGCCTATCTCACCGAGATAAGCATCCTTCTTGGCGAGATAGATAACTTTGTGAAGAACCTTGCGCGGTGGGCGGCACCCTCGAAGAAGGCTACGCCATGGAAGATGTGGCCGTCGCGTAGCGAGATACTCACCGAGCCTCTCGGCACAGTGCTCATCATTGCGCCGTGGAACTACCCCGTGCAGCTACTGCTCAACCCTCTTATCGGAGCTATCGCGGCGGGGTGTACCGCAGTGCTTAAACCCTCGCCCTACGTGCCTCGTGTTGCCGAGGTGTTGCAGACGCTTGTCGAGGAGTGCTTTGACAGGAGCTATGTAGCTATTGTTCAGGGTAATCGCGAGGTAAACACCGAGTTGCTCAAGCATCGCTTCGACATGATATTCTTCACAGGCTCGCCTCTATTGGGTAGGGTGGTTATGCGTGCCGCAGCGGAGCACCTCACCCCCGTAGTCTTGGAGCTCGGAGGCAAGAGCCCTGTGGTGGTTGATAGCACGGCCGATGTGGAGCTTGCGGCGCGACGTGTGGCGTGGGGTAAGACCATAAATGCGGGTCAGACATGCATAGCTCCCGACTACCTTCTTCTACACCGCGAGGTTAAGGAGCAGTTTATCGATGCCTATGCTCGTGCCATTGTCAGGCTGCATGGCGACGATGTGCGCAGTAGCAAGCACTTTGGGCGCATGGTCTCGGACTCGGCCTTCGAGCGTGTGAGTAGCTATATAGACGAGGGTACGGTGCGCTTTGGCGGCACGATAAACCGCGCAGAACGATATATCGAGCCTACGCTATTGGATGGCGTGGCGGCAGGTAGCAGGGTGCTTCGTGAGGAGATTTTCGGTCCGGTGCTCCCCATTGTCGAGATTGATAGTGTCGATGAAGCGATAGCCTATATTGCCAGCCGCGAGAAGCCCTTGGCTCTCTATGCCTTTGCCGAGCAAGGTATTGCGCGACGCATCTTCGAGCTCACATCGTCGGGTGGAGGCTGCATAAACGATACGATAATGCATATAGCCAACGAGCATCTCCCCTTTGGTGGCGTCGGCAACTCCGGTATGGGTCGCTATCATGGTCGCGACTCGCTCTACGCCTTTTCGCACCGCAGGGCTGTTGTTACTGCGCCCACATGGATAGACCTGCCGTTTAGATATATGCCCTATAAGCTCTTCCGTCTTGTGCGCAGGTTGCTATAAGAGGCAGAACTATATGCCTGTTATGCGCTTTATCTCGTTGAGCTTGTTGAGTGCTTCGAGGGGTGTGAGCGAGTTTATATCCAAACCCTTGATTTGGTCGCGTATGGCTATCAGCACGGGATCGTCTAATTGGAACATCGAGAGCTGTATGTTGTCGCGTGTGGCTGCTGCCGACTCGGCTACCGAGTGGCTCTTGCCGCGCTTGCGCAGACCTCCCGTGGGTACTATCTCGCCCGAGCCATAGACCTTCTCCAAGTTCGACAGTATATCCTCGGCACGCTGTACCACCGTGTGTGGCATGCCCGACATGCGTGCTACGTGTATTCCGAACGAGTGCTCCGTGCCGCCGCGTGCCAACTTACGCAGGAAGATGATGCGTTTGTCCACCTCCTTCACGGTGACGTGGTAGTTCTTAACGCGTGGGAGCATATTTTCCAACTCGTTAAGCTCGTGGTAGTGCGTGGCGAAGAGTGTCTTGGCTGCGCCATTGGGGTTGTTGTGCAGATATTCGACCATCGCCCATGCGATAGATATGCCGTCGTAGGTGCTCGTGCCTCGGCCAATCTCGTCGAGCAGTACGAGGCTGCGGGGCGAGATGTTGTTCAGGATGTTTGCCGACTCCAACATCTCGACCATAAATGTAGATTCGCCCTCGGCGAGGTTATCAGATGCTCCCACGCGGGTAAATATCTTATCCACAACGCCTATATGCGCCGACTTGGCAGGTACGTACGAGCCTATCTGCGCCATGAGTACGATGAGGGCTGTCTGGCGGAGCAGTGCCGACTTACCCGACATGTTGGGACCAGTGATGATTATTATCTGCTGCTCGTCGTTCGAGAGTTTCACGTCGTTGGGAATATACTCCTCGCCTATGGGCAGAAGAGCCTCGATTACGGGGTGGCGGCCGTTGCGTATATCGATTACTGTGGAGTCATCCACCGTGGGGCGAACATATCCTCTCTCGGCGGCTATCGTAGCCATCGACTGCAAGCAGTCCATGCGTGCCACAACTTGTGAGTTGCGCTGTATGGCGGCTAAGTGGGTAGATAGATAGGCGATAAGCTCGCTGTATATCTGCGACTCTATTTGCAGGATGCGCTCCTCGGCACCCATAATCTTCTGCTCGTACTCCTTGAGCTCCTCGGTGATGTAACGCTCGGCACCGGTGAGTGTCTGCTTGCGTATCCACCCCTCGGGGACCTTATCCTTGTGGGTGTTGCGCACCTCGAGATAGTATCCGAAGACGTTGTTGTAGCCCACTTTTAGTGAGGGTATGCCCGTGATTTCGCTCTCGCGCTGTTGTAGCGATTGCAGATACTCCTTGCCATGCAGGGCTATGCGTCGTAGGTCGTCGAGCTCGGCCGACACGCCGTCGGCAATGACCCCTCCGCGCTGTATCTGGTTGCTCTCGGGGTCGGGGTAGATGTCGCGTTCGAGACGCTGTCGAGCCTCGATGAGTGGGTCGAGAATCTCGGCGTAGCGGTGCATTGCCTCGTTGTCGGTGGACTCCATCAATGCGCGTAGTATCTCGATGGCCGATAGCGACTGTTTGAGCTGTATCAGCTCGCGAGGTGTGACTCGCTCTGTAGCAATGCGCGAGGCGATACGTTCGAGGTCGCCTATCGAGGCTATCTCGCGGCGCAGTGCTGTGCCAAACTCCCTATCCGAGAGTATCGCTTCGACAATATCCTGACGCATGCGTATCTTCTCGACGTCGAGTAGCGGGAAGGCTATCCATCGTTTCAGCTGGCGGCCACCCATAGGTGTCAGCGTGCGGTCGATAACATCCATAAAGCTGTTCTTTGCCGACGTGCTGTTAGATGTGAAGAGTTCGAGGTTGCGCATCGTGAAGCGGTCAATCCATACGGCCTCACCTCGGTCGATGCGCGATATTGAGGCTATGTGCGAGATATGGTGGTGCTCGGTAAATTCGAGGTAGTAGAGCGTAGCTCCTGCCGCCGAGATACCTGCTGTCATATCCTCGATGCCGAAGCCTTTGAGCGACTGAACGCCAAACTGTCGGCATAGCTTTTCGCGGTTTATGCCCTCGGCAAATATCCACTCTTCGAGGCGGTAGGTGTAGTGCTTACGGCCAAATACCTCGTGGAAGTGCTCCTCGGAGCCTCGCTGGTAGAGTATCTCCTTGGGTCGTAGGTTCGATACAATCTTGTCGATGTAGCTGTCGTCGCCCTCGGTGACGTAGAACTCACCTGTCGATAGGTCGAGGAAGGCTGCTCCGGTACACCTCTTGCCGAAGTATATCGAAGCGAGGAAGGTGTTCTCCTTGCTTGTCACAAGGTTCTCGCCCATGGCCACACCCGGGGTTACCATCTCGGTTACGCCGCGATGGACTATGTTCTTCGCCTGCTTGGGATCTTCGAGCTGCTCGCAGATGGCTACGCGCTCGCCTGCACGCACTAACTTGGGCATATAGGTATCCAAAGCGTGGTAGGGAAACCCCGCCAACTCGACATACGAGGCCGAGCCATTGGCGCGGCGCGTGAGGGTGATGCCGAGTATGCCGCTCGCCTTTATGGCGTCGTCGCCAAAGGTCTCGTAGAAGTCGCCAACGCGGAAGAGAAGTATCGCGTCAGGATGCTGAGCCTTAATCTCGTAATACTGCTTCATTAGAGGGGTCTCGACATACCTCTTTCCCTTGCCCTCGTCGGGCCTACTCTCCTCTATGCTCTTCTTAGTTCGTGCGCACATATTTTCTTGCGGTTTAAGATGCTGTTTTGAATTTTATTGAAAGAGTTTGTTCGTTGCTACAAAAGATAGTTTCGGCTTCTTTGAGGCTCTTTTCGGCAACTTTTCATTTGGGATAATTGGAAATAGTCCACTATTACCTGCATACCCCAAATGAAAATTTACACGAAATTAGCTCTCAAATAATCTCGAAATAAAATTCAAACAGCTTCTAAGATGCAAAGGTACAAATTTTTTCGAAGAAATGCAACCACTTCTCGCTCTACGCCTCGAAGAAACGCTCGTCGAAATTGACAAGATAGACCCTCTCGGTAGCTCGTGTGATGGCCGTATAGAGCCACCTGAGCATATCTTTCGACATCGGCTCGTCGCCAAAAAGAGCCCTATCTATAAACACAGCACTCCACTGTCCACCCTGCGACTTATGGCAGGTCACGGCATAGGCAAACTTTATCTGCAAGGCGTTGAAGTGCGGGTTCTCGCGTATGGCGCGGTAACGCTTAGCCTTAGCCTTGATATCCTCGTAATCTCGCTCCACCTCGATAAAGAGCTGGTGGCTCTGCTCGCGCGTCAGCGAGGGTGACTCCGAGGTTATGGTGTCGAGCAGCAGCTTGAGCTCCATCTCGTAGTTGTCGTAGTCGGGAAACTCAACCGAGGCCTCGACAAAACGGAAGCCGTAGAACTCTTCGAAGCGGCGTATGCGCCTGAGGCGTACAACATCACCATTGGCAATGAACGACATCGGCGACTGCTCGTCGCGTTCGGCAAAGTAGTAGTTGTTCTTGACAACCATCAACATATCACCACTCTCTATCTCCTCCTCGGCCGAGAGGGTGTGTCGGCGTATGCCCTCGTTGAAACGGTTGGCACGCTTGTTCGAGCGTGTGATAACTATTGTCTCGTCGCGCCCAAACCTATCGTAGCAATCTTGTAACTCCTCGATAAGCTCGCCGCCCTCGATACGTCTGAAATCGGGGTGCGACATATCGAAACGAGGAATCTCATATATACGGTTTTCGAGCATGCAACGCAGCATCGTGGCGTTGAAGAGTATGCCCGAGTCGTGCGACTGGCGTACCACCTCGTTCATCGTTGCGTATGCCACACTGCCATAATGTCGAAGCTCCGAGGGGTCGAGTGCAGGGCTGAAGTCGTCGCCCACGGGGGGTAACTGCGCATCGTCGCCAACAAGCATCAGACGACACCCCTTGCCACTACGCACATACTCTACAAGGTCGTCGAGGAGATTGCCCGAGCCGAATGTAGCACCCTCGGCCGAGCTGCTCGAAAGCATCGAGGCCTCATCGACGATGAATATAGCTCCCTTCTCGCGGTTGTAGTCCAACGAAAATTTCGACTCGTAGTCGGTGATGGAGCGTTCGCGGTAGATGCGTTTGTGTATGGTGTGCGCCTCGTAGCCCGAGTAGCGCGACAGCACCTTGGCTGCACGACCTGTTGGGGCGAGTAGAACGGGCTTTATGCCGAGCTCGCGTAGCGCAGCAACAAACGCCGCAATAATGGTTGTTTTACCCGTGCCGGCATAGCCATTCAGCAGGAAAATAGAGCTAAAATCATCGTCAGCGAGCCACTCGGATAGCTTTTCTATTATTTTTTTTTGGTTATTTGTTGCGTCGAACGATAATTTTGCGTAAATTTGATGCGAAATATGTGTGCTAAGCATAGAGCTCCGTATTTTTAATAGTAACAAATGCGATACAAACTTAATAATAAATAACAAAAAATGAAAAGATTAATTCCAATTTTCACACTTTTGGCCATCGTCGTTGCGCTGATCTACTGGATTTGGACAATGTTGGCCACGCCTATCAATTTCGAGAAGCATTTTGAGTCACGCGAGAAGGCTGTAATCGAGAAGGAGCAGCACATCATCTCGTTGGTACGCGCCTATCGCGACAGCAATCCCGCCAAGAAGTTCACAACTAACTGGGATGAGCTTATCGACTTTGCACTCAACGGCACTATGGAGTACCGCAGCCAGATTTACGATGAGAACAACCTCGAGAATGCCGCTATCTTGGCTGAGTTGCGCAAGGATAAGAATTGGAAGAACGAGCGCGTAGTAGCTGTCGCAGCTCGCGATACTATCTTCGACGATGAGCTCGGCGTTTGCCGCCTTACCGAGGAGGATATGAAGCATCTTCGCTATGTCCCCTTCACTCACAACGAGGTAGAGTTCGAGCTTGACACTGCAACATATGTCTCTGGTAGCTACCAGACTCACCTTATCCGTTGCCACGCTCCCTATGTTAAGTTTATCGATACCGACACTTACAACCAGGAGTTCTGGAACAAGCTCGACGAGAAGTTCAACCACTTCATCAACCACTCTGAGGCTAACGAGGACCTCAAGAAGATGAAGGCCGATGGTCTGAAAGCTACCGTAACACGCAATCCTAAGTTTATGATTGGCGTTGAGCATCCTGTTCCTATGGATATCGAGTTCTTCGGTGTAACATTCGGTAGCCTCGAGGAGCCTACTAACGAGGCAGGCAACTGGGGTGGTAAAGCTGAGTAAGGGATGAATCCTCACAGTTTAGATATGGTGTCCATCCGGCTAATGTCGGATGGACACTCTCTTTCAAATGAGGCGGCCGGTGCAGCAAAGAGTGCCGCTAAGGGAGTCGCGACTCAGAGTGCTTGTGTCGAGGTGCTGCTATCTACGCCCAAGAGCGTGTTGCTCCCCGTTGAGCAGCTCGGCAAGCTTACGCCCTACCAATATCTGAGCCTCTCGGCACTCACGCCTTCACCATCCGAGAGTGTTGTGCTCAGCCGCGAGACCGACGGTATGGTTGCACTAATGGCTATCGACACACCCCTCTTAGAGGAACTCAACGGTAACTACTCTAAGGTGGTGTTTAACTCGCCACTGCTCTCTACACCTATGCCAAACGTTGGTAGTGTTATCTCGCTCTATGGCTCTACACTCTATATGCGTGTGGCAAATGATGGACTGCGTCTTGCCGAGGTTAAGGAGGTATCTTGCGATGCCGATATTTTGTACTATCTCTCGGCCATAGACCGAGTATATAATATATATAACATGTACGCGCGCGCGGAGGGCGACACCTCGCGTCTTCAAAGAGTCTGCAAACGCCTATTCAAAAAGTTAGTATGCGAATAATAAGCGGAAAATATCGCGGTCGCACAATAACGCCACCGCGCAACCTCAGGGCACGCCCCACAACCGACTTTGCTAAGGAGAATCTCTTCAACGTGCTTGTGAACCTCATCGACTTCGAGGATACCGACGTGCTCGACCTCTTCTCGGGCACAGGCTCGATAAGCTACGAGTTCGCCTCGCGAGATGCTCGCAGTGTGACCTCTGTCGAGCTAAATAGCGTGCATCACAACTTTATCCGACAGACAGCCAAGGAGCTCGGCTTCGACAGATTCTATCCCGTTAAGGCCAACGCCTTTCTCTACTTGAAGAGCTGCGCTAAGCAGTTCGACCTTATCTTCTCCGATGCGCCCTACGACCTCGAAGGTAGCGAGGAGGTTATCCGACTTATCTTTGAGCGCGACCTGCTGCGCGACGAGGGTATGCTTATCTTCGAGCACTCCAAGGATAAGGATTTTTCGAATCACGAAAAGTTTTGGCAACTAAGGAGTTACGGGAGTGTTCACTTTTCGTTCTTCAAAAAGTGATAATTTTTTATAAAAAAAGTTGCTCAAAAATTTGCAGGATAAAAAAAATGTAGTACCTTTGCAACGCAATCGAGAAATAAAGGTTGCATGGTTCTTAATGGTGCGTTAGTTCAGCTGGTTAGAATACGTGCCTGTCACGCACGGGGTCAGGGGTTCGAGTCCCCTACGCACCGCACCATTAGACGACAAAGCCACTCAACTGAGTGGCTTTGTCGTCTTCTGTGTTGCGTCGGTCACTCTTGTGGGGTGGGGTTGAGCCGATAGATTATGTTTTATTGCTCGGCTTGTAGCCTGCGCTTTTTTTTGAGTGGTATCGGCTCTACGGCTTTGCCGTTCGAGTCCCCTACGCACCGCACCGATTAGACGACAAAGCCACTCAACTGAGTGGCTTTGTTTGTTATATATGCGATTGTGAGCAAGCTCCTATCCCTCGCTCACAGCAGTAACAGGAGTAACGCGGGTAACACATACCGTTACTCCTGTTATGCTATCCCTCGCTCGTTGGGGTATGGCCGAGTCATCACGCCATGCATCATCTTGGAGCTATACCACAAAACAAAAGCCCTCAATCTTTCGATTGAGGACCTCTGCTTACTCAGCTTTGTCGGGATGACAAGATTCGAACTTGCGACAACACGCCCCCCAGACGTGTACTCTAACCGGGCTGAGCTACATCCCGTACTGGTTTTGCGAGTG
>JAZNDK010000065.1:0-12910 GCA_045588005.1 Alistipes sp.
GGCTCACAGAACGACATGGCTACGATCCGACTTACGCTCGGCGAATTTCTCGGCGATGGGCTGTACTTAGCGTACTGCCCATTGACGACATAATTCGTTAGCGGAAGTAGATGACCCCTTATTACAACAAAGAACGACAAAATAGACTTTTTATTCAGCCTCATTGCATTGTAAGAGCATCGCTCTACTCGACCACCTCGCCCGTTTCGAAGTCGTAGCCAACAATATCTGCGGCATACTCGCTCCAATTCTCGGCTGCCTTGTACGCATCTACCGACTCGGCAGGGACATAAATCTTGCGACCAGCAGCGTTGGAGTCGAATACATAACTATCACCCAACGTCGGCGGTGTTGTCGCCTCGCAATATACACTTGATAGGCTGCTGCAATATTCGAATGCCTCTTTTCCAATTGTCGTTACGCTATTGCCGATTGTAACACTTGTTAGGCTGTCGCAATTACGGAATGCCTTCTCTCCAATCGTCGTTACGCTATCGGGGATTGTAACACTTGTTAGGCTGTCGCAATTATCGAATGCCTGCTCTCCAATCGTCGTTACGCTATCGGGGATTGTATATTCAGCAGCCCCACAACCAATAGCAAAGGCGTTAAGCACCCCATCAATAATCAAGCAACGACCTTCATCTGCGGCAAACTTGCCCTTAAACTCTGCTAGTCCGTAGCAAAAAGCGAATACCCCATCTCCAATCGTCGTTACGCTATCTGGGATGGTAACACTTGTTAGGCTGTGGCATTCAGAGAATGCCCTATCTCCAATCGTCGTTACGCTATCGCCGATTGTAACACTTGTTATGCTGTAGCACCAATAGAATGCAGAATTTCCAATCGTCGTTACGCTATCGCCGATTGTAACACTTGTTAGGCTGCCGCAACCATTGAATGCATAATCTCCAATCGTCGTTACGCTATCAGGGATTGTAACACTTGTTAGGCTGCTGCAATTCCGGAATGCACCCTCTCCAATCTCCGTTAGCTCGCCGTTGAAGGTGATAACGTACTCGCCCGTCGTTTCATTCCACTCATTAGAGGTGATAGCGACATTAAAGGCAGATGGGTTATTAGGCTCAACCAATGCCGTGGCGGTGTACCAAATCTGATTCGCAGGAACCTTATACTCCGCATCGTGCTCCACGGCCTCCATGGGCACAATATGGTTGCGCTCGATGGTGATGCTGCTCTCCGTAGAGAGGGCCATCGGCTTATAACCCGCGCAATTAACCTCGATAGTTAAACCCTCTGCAAAAGTCTGAGGCGGCAGAGCGATATAGAACTCCGTAGCCTCTGCACCAAGCTCCACGCCCTCGCCACAATCCAACGTAACCTCCGTAAACATGGTGTCGTCGAAGATAAGCGAGCCACCGGCACCCTCGCCGGCCTCGCCCATTTCCGAGGCTAAGGTTGCCTCAGCCGTGGCTGTGTCGATATATAGCTCACCCGCCACCTGCTCACCCGCATTGCCGCGAAGCATAATACTCTCGACCATTTGTCCCTCGCCCGTAAGCTCCACTCGCAACCAGCCGACTACGCTCTTCAACGAGAATTGGTTATAGTAGTTTGACGACACCATAAGGTTGCCACCCTCGCCATAGCTGCCAGCCTTGTAGCCCTGCACGGCGGGGAGCATAGCTTGCAGGTTGCAACTCTCGCTATTTAGGTAGTACGCCTCGTCGTAAGGGTAGGCGATTACCACCTTTGTTGTCTTGGTGGGCGTGCCGCTGCCTGCATCAACGCGACGCAACTCGCCAACGCGCTCGCCCGTCTCGCCCTGATACTGCCACCTCTGATTGATATCCGAGCGATAGAATACCGAGACCTCGTCGCCCTCAGTCCAAACGGTTTTCAAAGCCTCGTTAAGCTCGATACGGGTGTCGCCGCCCTCGAAACCGACGGTCAATGTCTCGGGAACATCTGCACGGTTGGCCGAAAATTCCTCGACATCGTTCTGCGTACACGCCGCAAAGGCGAACAGAGCGGCAAAAAGGATAAATAATTTTCTCATAAAAGTAGTTTTAGGTTATATTTTTCTGTTTATCTATTTTCGGGGTGCAATGTATAAAAAAATCATAAATATAACAACAAAATAACAAGATATTTTTATTTGTTTCCATTTATTTTATATTCACTGCTATTACTCCATATAAATATATATTGTAAAAACGGCTCGAAATGCAAGAAAAATTTGTAACTTTACGCCGTTATTTTTTACTTATAGTAAAAGCATGTAAAAATGGGCGGCGAAACATACCATATTCCCGTAATGATTGAGGAGTGCATCGAGGGGCTGAATATAAAACCCGACGGAACCTATGTCGATTTGACGATGGGTGGCGGCGGACATACTCGCGAGATATTGAAGCACCTCGGCCCCAAGGGGCATCTCCTCTCCTTCGACCAAGACCCCGACGCCGAGGCCAACGCCCCCGACGACGAGCGTCACACCTTCGTAGCGAGCAACTTCCGCTTTCTGCGCGGAGCTCTGCGTCTAAGAGGCATCGAGGGCATTGACGGCATACTCGCCGACCTCGGCGTATCGTCGCACCACTTCGACGCCAAGCACCGCGGATTCTCGTTCCGCGGCGACGCTCCGCTCGATATGCGCATGAACAGCCGAGCAGGTCGCACCGCTGCCGACATTGTGAACAGCTACTCGAAAGAGGCTCTATCGGAGATATTCGCGCAGTATGGCGAGTTGGAGACGACATGGAAAATCGCCAACTGCATAGAGCGCGCACGAGGCAACGAGCCTATTACGACCACCGCCCGGCTTGTCGAGGCAGTAAAGCCATGCACACCACCTAAGGATGAGGCCAAGTTCCTCACGAAACTATTTCAGGCACTGCGCATCGAGCTAAATGGCGAGATGGAGGCACTAAAAATGGCATTGGAGCAGAGCCTCCGTGTACTCAACCCCGAGGGTCGTCTTGTAGTTATGTCGTACCACTCGCTCGAAGATCGCTTGGTGAAAAACTTTATGCGTAGCGGCAATTGCAGCGGCGAGGTGGAGAAGGACTTTTTCGGGCGCAGCGCGACCCCATTCAAGGTAATCACACGCAAGGCAATAGCCCCCTCGGCCGAAGAGGTGGAGCGCAACCCCCGCTCGCGCAGTGCCAAGCTCCGCGTAGCCGAAAAGATTTAATGAAGTAACCTGAACAGAACAGAACCTGAATGATAGATAGAGAGGACAAAGAGCGCGAAGAGGTAATCTTCGATATTGACGCCGAACGCGAACGCCGCATTCGTCGCGAGGTGGTGCGCATATCGCAGCACGACGTGGAGAGCGACACCGACGAGGATGATGCCCCGTGGTATGACGACCAAGATGAGCACAACACCGAGCCAGAGGAGTTTGCGGAGGAGGAGCCCCACGGCGAGGAGCACGCCAAGCATTCGAAGTCGTTGTGGCAGCACATAACCACAGGTACATTCTTTACCGACGGTGCAGCCAGCTACTACCGCTACCTGATAGCGATAGCCGCGATGTACTTCCTCAGCATCTTCCTTAGCTTTGTACAGCTAAACGCCGATAGGGAGTACCGCAAGTTGCAGAACTACGCCACGGTGCTCAACGAGCGTGCCGTGCTCAAAGAGGAGGAGCGTTACTCACTGTCGTCAAAGAGTAATGTCGAGGAGCGACTGCAAAGCTACGGCATCGAGCTCGTCGATCTATCGAAACAGAGTCGTCTTATCGAGAAGTAGTTATGGCACGAGATACAAAGACATCAGTTAAGAGCCCACAGGGTAAGGATGCCAAGCGCGACATTATCTCTCGCGTGAAGCTCCTCTACACCCTCTTCATACTCCTTGGCATAGGCATCGCCGCACGCCTTATATGGGTGCAGGTTGCCAGCCCCTCGGTGCGTCATAACGCCCGCATCCTCAACGACGGCATTCAGCGCGAAGTGATGCTTCCGGCACACCGCGGCACGATACTCTCGCGCGAGGGCGAGCCCTTGGCACTATCGAGCTTCCGCTACCACGCAGCCATAGACTTCGCATCCGAGGCGTTGCAGGAGAGCGACAAGGAGACCCTACACCGCAACGTCGATTCCATGGCCCGCATGTTAGCCATGCACTTCAACCAGAGCGACGCTGCACGCCACGGCTACACCTACATCTCGGCCGAGGAGTACAAAAAGTCGTTCTTGCACTCTATCGCAGCGGGGCGCGACCGCTCGCGCCACATCTTCCCGAGAGCGGTGACTACCGACGAGTGGAACATGATAAGGCGTAACTTCCCCATCCTGAACGACAACTTAGGCATCGCCTGCGGCACACACCGCACCGACGAGCGCATATACCCCTCAGGCGACCTTGCCCACCAATTTATCGGCAACCTCCCCGACTCGACAAAGGCCGACAAGACACGCCTCGGCACAGGCATAGAGCGAGCCTACGACGAACAGCTATCGGGACAGCACGGTCTATCGGTCGAGCAGCGCATAGCCCATGGCTTCTGGACACGCATCGAGGATAGCCGCAACCGTCTTGCCGAGGATGGTCAAAACATCGTTACCACGCTCGATGGAGGATTGCAGAAGATGGCTACGGAGCGTCTGCGCGAGGAGTTAGAGAAGGAGCACGCCTCGTTTGGTGTGGCTATGGTCATGGAGGTAGCCACAGGAAATATCCTCTGCATGGTAAACCTCAGCTCGGGTAAGGTGCGTGGCAGCGCGTATAGCGAGGAGGTCTTCAACCACGCCATAGGTACGGCGATGTGCCCGGGCTCGACCTTTAAGCTCGCCTCAGCAATGGCACTACTCGAGATTGGCGACTGCGATGTGAATACCATAGTACGAATACCCAAATCGAGCCAAAAGGTTGGAGATAAGGTTGTGATCGACTCGCACCGCATAGATGGCGAGGATGGCAAGCCTCTGGATAGCGTCACAATGCGTGACGGCTTTGCCCATTCGTCTAACATCTACTTTGCTAAGGCTGTATATGACCGTTTCAAGAATGAACCGGAGCGTTATACTCAGTTTTTGGAGGGGCTACTCTTCAACGACTATGTCGGTCTTCAAAGCTATGGCGAGGCTAAGGCCAACCTACCCCATCCGGGTACTCCCGAGTGGAAGCGTAACGGTAGCATAGCTCTCACCCTGCCTCAGCTGGCATATGGCTATATCGTCGAGCTGCCACCCATACACACACTCACCTTCTTCAATGGTGTAGCGAACAATGGCCGCATGGTAGCACCCCGCTTTGTCGATAGAATAGAGCGCGACGGCGAGGTGGTAGAGCGACCTCCGGTAATCACGCTACGCGAGAAGATGTGTTCGCAAAAGACCCTTGCCGGCCTTAGAGAGTGTCTCTCGGCAGCCTCGGCCGACAACCGCACGGCATACAAGTTCCGTGGCCTACCCATAGAGTTTGGTTGCAAGACGGGTACGGCGCAGATTTGGGGCTCGTTCATCTCGGATAGCGAGGAGGATAAGGCGAGCATGAGTAACGGCATGCGCCCCAACGAGGATAAGTACTACTTGGGCTCGGTGATAACCATGTTCCCGATGGATAACCCGAAATATACGGTTATGGTCTGCGTAGCCAAGCAACAGACAGGCTCGCATCCCAACTACTACGGCATCAACCTCTCGGGTCCTACGGCACGCTCGATTATGGAGTATATCTTTGCCAACGACCCATCGCTACACGCCTTTGTGGAGACTCCCGAGGAGCCATTCACGGCACGCAGCATCAAGGGAGGCAAGAGTGAGGCAGTATGGATGTGCGCCGAGAACTACGCCGCCGAGAGTGTGGCAAATGATAGCGAGGATGGCGAAAAGAGCGATGCTCAGCCGTGGAGCAAAAGCTCGATAGATGCCGACGGCGTGGCTACCATCACAGGCTTCGACATTGAGGATGGCAAAGTGCCCAATGTTGTGGGTATGGGTCTATCCGACGCTCTCTATCTCTTGGAGAGCGTCGGCATGAAGGTTACCCACACGGGCAGTGGCCGCGTAGTGAGCCAAAGCATTCGCTCGGGCACGGCGATAACCAAACAGGGGCGACCCATACACCTGATTCTTGAACGATAGAGATTTTTAGACCTTTGAAGAATGAAACATTTTGAAGAGCTTATTGCCGAGGTTGAGGCAATAGAGATATACAACCCCACAAATGCCGAGATTGGCTCCTTGGAGTACGACTCGCGACGTATCGAGCGCGGAGCCTGCTTCTTTGCCGTAGTGGGCACAGCAAGCGATGGCCACAACTATATCGAGGCAGCCATCGAGCATGGTGCCGTGGCCATCGTCTGCCAAGCACTACCCGCCAAACGTCACGAAGATATATGCTACGTGGTTGTCAAGGATAGCAATATCGCAATGGCCGACATGGCTGCTGCCTTCTACGACCACCCCTCGCGCGAACTACACCTCGTAGGTGTCACGGGTACTAACGGCAAGACCACAACGGCAACACTCCTCTACGATATGTTCACCGCGCTCGGCTACCGCTCGGGTCTTATATCGACGGTGGTCTATCGCATTGCCGAGGAGCGCATCGAATCGACACATACCACTCCCGATGCCATACGCCTCAACGCCATGATGCGACGTATGGTAGATTGTGGTTGCGACTACTGCTTTATGGAGGTGTCGTCACACGCCGCAGCCCAGCACCGCATCCGCGGCTTGCACTTCGAGGGAGCTCTATTTACCAACCTAACGCACGACCACCTCGACTACCACGGCTCGTACAAGGAGTATATCCGTGCGAAACGCTCCTTCTTCGATGCACTATCGAAGGAGGCGTGGGCCGTAACAAATATCGACGACAGAAATGGCGAGGTGATGGTGCAAAACTGCTCTGCCCGCATATCACGCCTATCGCTACGCTCGATGGCCGACTACCGATGCAAGGTTATCGAGATGCTTCCCGACGGCATGTTGCTCAACATCGACGGCATGGAGACATGGGTTAAGTTCTCGGGCAGGTTTAACGCCTACAACCTAACTACGGTATATGCCGCTGCACGACTCTTGGGTGTCGATAAGATTGAGGCCTTGGCAACACTTTCGCGTCTGCGCCCTGTGAGCGGTCGTTTCGAGAGTATCATGGCCGAGGATGGCACTATGGCTATCGTCGATTATGCCCACACGCCCGATGCGTTGGAAAATGTGCTCACAACGGTCGAGGAGCTACGCCGCAGCGAGCAGCGTCTCTTGGTCGTATGTGGCTGCGGTGGCGACCGCGACCGCACCAAGCGACCCGAGATGGCGGCTATCGCCGCAAGGTATGCCACAACCGCTATATTCACCTCGGACAATCCGCGCACGGAGAGCCCCGAGCAGATTCTCGACGAGATGGTTGCAGGAGTAAAGGATAGGAACAACTACCTGCGCATCACCGATCGCGGCGAGGCGATACGCACAGCTGCGATGATGGCCCGGGCGGGCGATATCATAGTCATTGCGGGCAAGGGTCACGAGGATTATCAGATTATCGGCACGGAGAAGCACCACTTCGACGACCGCGAGAAGATAGCCGAGGCATTTGCTGCGACACACCATAAGAGATAACCCCGAATTTAGCACACAATTAACATCAGCACACAATTAACTCCACGGAGATATGTTATACCGTCTTTTCGAATACCTGAACAATAACACCGACCTACCGGGCATGCGTATCGGCGAGTATCTGTCGTTCCGCTCGGCAGCAGCCATCATACTCTCACTACTTATTACCATCTTCTTGGGCAAGACCATCATACGCTTCCTGCGCCGCAAGCAGATAGGCGAGGATATACGCGACCTCGGCCTTGAAGGACAGTTGCAGAAGCGTGGCACACCGACTATGGGTGGTATCATCATCCTGCTGGCAATAGTTATCCCGGTACTCCTCTTCGGCGACCTAAGCAACATATACACTCAGCTTATGCTTATCTCGACCGTATGGCTTGGATTGATTGGTGGCTTAGACGACTACATCAAGGTCTTTCGCCACAACAAAGAGGGGTTGAATGGCCGTTTTAAGGTCGTTGGACAGGTGGGCCTCGGCATTATCGTCGGAACAACGATGTGGCTATCGGAAGATATTGTCATCCGCGAGAAGAGCTTCGACACCTACACCTACACCATCACCGACAACTCTACGGGAGAGGTTGTAGATAGCTATACGGAGCGACGCGTGATAAGCACCTCACCCGAGAAGAGCACCAAGACATCGATTCCCTTCCTCAAAGATACCGAGCTCGACTATGCAATGCTCACAGGAGGTAACGAGATGTTGGCATGGTTGCTCTATATCGTCGTGGCGATATTTGTCATCACGGCCGTATCCAACGGAGCGAACCTCACTGACGGTATTGATGGTCTGCTTACTGGCGTGAGCGTGCCGATAGTCCTTGTACTCGGTATTCTGGCATACCTCTCGGGACATATCATCTACTCGGATTACCTCAACATCATGTATATCCCCGACAGTGGCGAGCTCATGGTCTTTGCCGCAGCCTTTGCCGGCGCACTCGTGGGCTTCCTGTGGTACAACTCCTTCCCTGCGCAGATATTTATGGGCGACACAGGCTCGCTCACAATCGGAGGTCTTATTGCGGTATTTGCCCTCTGCATACGCAAGGAGCTGCTTCTACCCCTTCTCTGCGGCATCTTCCTCGTAGAGTCGCTATCGGTAATGTTGCAGGTGGGATACTTCAAATATACGAAACGTAAGTATGGCGAGGGCCGACGTATCTTCCTCATGTCACCCATACACCACCACTACCAGAAGAAGGGCCTCTTCGAGACAAAGATTATGATGCGCTTCTTCATCATCTCGCTGCTGCTCTCGGCACTCACACTTGTAACGCTCAAGATACAGTAGCAACCACTACCATAGAAAGTTAGAAACGGATGAATTAAGATATATTATGAAACGTAAGATAGTTGTATTAGGTGGCGGCATCTCGGGCTATGGCTCGGCGATATTGGCCAAGAAGAAGGGTTTTGACACCTTCCTCTCGGATATGGGAAACATTGCTCCCCGTTTCAAAGAGCGTCTCGACGAGTGGAGTGTCGAGTATGAGGAGGGAGGCCATAGCGAGGAGCGCATACTCGCTGCCGACGAGGTTATTAAGTCGCCCGGAATACCCGACACAGCACCTATTATCGTGAAGCTGCGCGAGAGAGGTGTGCCCATAATCTCCGAGATAGAGTTTGCAGGCAGATATAAGGGTGTAGCCAAGACCATCTGCATCACAGGCTCGAATGGCAAGACCACGACCACATCGCTCATCTACAAGATTATGTGCGATGCCGGCCGCAAGGTGTCACTCGGTGGCAACATCGGCGAGAGCTTCGCCTACTCGGTAGCTACCGGTAAGTACTTCTGGCACGTCTTGGAGCTCAGCTCCTTCCAGCTCGACGGCATGTTCAAGTTCAAGGCCGATATCGGAGTACTCACAAACATCACTCCCGACCACCTCGACCGCTACGACTATAAGTTGGAGAACTACGCCCGCTCGAAGATGCGTATAACGCAGAATCAGGGCTCGGCCGACGCCTTCATCTACTCGGCCGACGATGAGCTCTCACTCGAGATGCTCGACAGCATGGACTCTACGCTGAGGGCTCGCCAGCTACCCTTCGCCATAAACACGGCTATCGCCTCGGGCGATGGCGATGCCATACTCGAAGGTCACAGTTTCACAGCAACGGTAGGCAAGAGATCGGTAACCATCGACACACGCAAGATGCAGATCGAGGGTATGCACAACATCTACAACGCCATGGCGGCTGCCTTAGCAACACTCGCCGCAGGTGTTGAGCCCCGCATAATCAAGCGTTCGATATATGGGTTTGCTCCCGTCGAGCACCGCCTCGAACCGGCAGGTCGTCATAACGATATCGAGTGGATCAATGACTCGAAGGCAACAAACGTCGATTCGGTGTGGTACGCCCTCGAAAGTATGAAGCGACCCACGGTGTGGATTGCCGGAGGTACGGATAAGGGCAACGACTACACCCCGCTCAAAGAGTTTGCACGCCGCAAGGTTAAGGCTCTGATATGTATGGGTGTTGATAACAGCAAGCTCTGCCGCGAGTTTAACGGCATAGTACCAGTCATCCACGATTGCAAGAGCCTCGACGAGGCTATGAATGCGGCACGTAGCGAAGCTAAAAGTGGCGATACGGTACTACTCTCGCCGGCATGCGCAAGCTTCGACCTCTTCCGCAACTATGAGGAGCGAGGTCGAATGTTCAAGGCGTGGGTCAAAGATAACATTCTTAACGAAGAGTAACCATGGCAAAGCCAAAAGACAAAAATATCGAGAATAGCGGTTCGGGCCTACTACGCATGTTCGAGGGCGACCGTACGCTCTGGATTATCTTCGCAGTGCTCATGGTGCTCTCGGTTCTTGTTGTCTATTCATCGACGGCAAAGATGGCCTATGACATCACCTCGAAGATGAGCACGACGGATGCGCTACGCACACAACTGATGTTTGTCATTATGGCGATACCGACGATATATGTGGTACACAAGACCGACTATCGTCTCTTCCGCCGCCTGACACCACCACTCTACTACCTCTTCATCGCACTCACCATTGCGGCCTACATCTTCGGCTCGACGACCAATGGCGCGGCACGTTGGCTCCCCATAGGCCCGTTTCAGTTCCAGCCATCGGAGGGCTTGAAGATTATGACTATACTTATGCTTGCACGCTGCATGGAGCCCCGTCAGAAGGAGATAAACAAGCTTCATCTGCTGCCCACATCGTTGCGTCTTAACGACGAGAAGCAGCGACGCATAATACGCGAGAATACAATCCCGCTTATCGGACCAGTGATTCTATCGTGTGCCGTGATTCTTCCGGCGCACACCTCGTCGGCCGTAATCATCTTTCTCGCCTCGATTATCATGCTCTTCATCGGCCGTGTAAGCGTCAAGGAGCTGACAAAATTTATCGTGGTGATGTCGGCTGTCGGCGCACTCGGTCTCGCGGCACTTGGTGCAGTGGGCATGGGTCGTGGCGACACGGCAGGAGGCCGTATGTCGGCATGGATGAAGGAGTGGACAACAGACGGTAAGTGCACGTCGATGAACGATATGTCGGATACGCAACGCGCCATGGTAGCCATACGCAACGGAGGTCTCTTTGGCGAGGGAGCGGGACACAGCACCTCGCGCGTTGTGGTCATACACCCCGAGAGCGACTACGCCTACGCCTTCTTTGTCTCGGAGTACGGTATAGTAACAGCCCTGATACTCATGCTGCTCTATCTGTGGATATTCTTCCGCTCGATAGAGATTTGCCGAAGGTGTCGAACGGCCTTTCCGATGCTCATGACCGCAGGACTCGGCCTGCTGATAACAATTCAGGCACTGCTGCATATCCTCGTGCAGATAAACATCATCCCCGAGACGGGACAGACCCTGCCCCTAATCTCGCGAGGCGGTACGTCGCTACTATTTACGAGTATCGCCCTCGGCATGATTATCAGCGTGAGTCGCACAAATGCGCTCAGCGAGGATAGCTCGAAGCCTAAACCCTCAACCCTCAAAGAGGCAGAGTAGCGATGAGCGATATACGATTAGATAAATACCTATGGGCCGTGCGTATCTTCAAGACACGCAGCGACGCCGCCGATGCCATACGTCAAAACCGCGTATTGGTAAACGACGCCTATGCCAAGCCCTCACGCGAGGTTAAGGTTGGCGACCGCATATCGGTACGCCGCGAGAGGGTGACATATAGCTACAAGGTGCTCGACTTGGTATCGAGCCGCCAGCCGGCAAAGAGTGTCCCGCTCTACTGCCTCAACTGTACACCGCAGGAGGAGTTAGACAAGCTCAACGTGCCACACGAGACGATATTTGTCTTCCGCGACCGTGGCACAGGCCGCCCCACGAAGAAGGAGCGTCGCGACATTGACGCCTTGATGGAGGGTTTCTACTTCGATAACGAGGCATTTGACGACGATGATGATTAAGATGACATAAAAAGAGTAATCAAAAAACATATAAAATATAAAAGCAAAGATTATGGAATACGATTTTAGAGCCATTGAAGCGAAATGGCAAAAGAGATGGCAGGAGGAGGGGACCTACCGCGTTGATGTAGATCCCTCGCGCCCCAAGTTCTACGTTTTGGACATGTTCCCCTATCCCTCGGGTGCAGGACTCCATGTTGGTCACCCTCTCGGATATATAGCCTCGGATATTTACTCGCGCTACAAGCGTCAGAAGGGCTTTAACGTGCTTCACCCCATGGGCTACGACGCCTTTGGTCTGCCCGCCGAGCAGTACGCCATACAGACAGGTCAGCACCCCGCGGTGACCACCAACGAGAATATCGACCGCTACCGTTCGCAGCTCGACAAGATAGGCTTCTCGTTCGACTGGTCGAGAGAGGTACGCACCTGCGAGCCGGAGTACTACCACTGGACTCAGTGGGCATTCCTCAAGATGTTCGACCACTGGTACAACAACCGCACCCGTAAGGCCGAGCCTATAAGCGAGCTTATAGCCTACTTCGAGGAGCATGGCACAACGGGACTTGATGCCGCCGAGACTACCGCCTTGGATTTCACGGCGCGTGAGTGGTGCGCCATGACGGAGGAGGCTCGCGAGCAGGTGTTGCAGAACTACCGCTTGGCCTTCCGTGCCGATACTATGGTAAATTGGTGCCCCGCGCTCGGCACTGTGCTCGCTAACGACGAGGTTAAGGAGGGTCTATCGGTGCGTGGTGGACACCCTGTGGAGCAGAAGCGCATGAAACAGTGGCTACTGCGCGTCACAGCATATGCACAGCGCATGTTAGACGGCCTCGACGAGTTGGAGTGGAGCGAGTCGCTCAAAGAGATTCAGCGCAACTGGATAGGTCGTTCGGTGGGTGCTCAGGTATTCTTCGATGTAGCCGGCACGGAGCGTAAGTTGGAGATATTTA
>JAZNDK010000066.1:0-28479 GCA_045588005.1 Alistipes sp.
AACTCACTCTACTCTCGCTCTGCTGCGTCGGTTACGCTCGCCCTCAAAATGCTCATTTACGCCAAGTAAACTCCGCTTTTTCGGGCTTCGCAGGCCTAAAACTACATCTTTTTATTCAACCTCCTGATAAAATGGGGATGACAAATTTACTTTTTAGTCATCCCCCTCATATATAAGCTATTCTGTTACCCTATTTGAAGTATATATCCAAGAGCTCCTTGGCGGCGATGAACGACGAGAGCTTGGCATCCAATACGCGCTGTTCAACATCGGCAAGCTTAGCCTCGATCTCGGGGTTTTGGTAGAAGCTCGACTTCAACGTCTCGTTTATCGTCTCATACATCCAATACTTATTTTGGCGGTTGCGGTTGGCCATGAAGTAGCCGTTCTGCTCGATATGTTGCAGGTAACGCTCTACGCCCTGCCATACCTCCTCCAAGCCTGTGCCCTCCAACGACGAGCAGGTATATACCTCGGGTCGCCATCCCGAATCGGGGAGAGGGAAGAGGTGCAGAGCACCGCTATACTGCGCCTTGGCAAGCTCCGCTTTGGTGATATTTTCGCCATCGGCCTTGGTGATGACCATCATGTCGGCCATCTCCATAATACCGCGCTTGATGCCTTGAAGCTCGTCGCCTGCGCCCGATATCTGAAGCATCATAAACATATCGACCATCGAGTGAACAGCCGTCTCGGACTGACCGACGCCCACTGTCTCAATAAATATCACATCGAAGCCCGCAGCCTCGCAGAGCACTATGGTCTCGCGTGTCTTACGCGCTACGCCACCGAGTGAACCTGCCGAGGGTGAGGGGCGCACGAAGATATCGGGGTTGTGGCAGATGCTCTCCATGCGGGTCTTATCGCCGAGGATTGAGCCGCCGCTACGCTCCGAAGAGGGGTCGATAGCGAGCACTGCGAGCTTGTGGCGGAACGAGGTAACCATATTGCCGACAGCCTCGATGAAGCTCGACTTACCCGCGCCCGGGACACCCGTGATACCGATGCGTATCGAACGCCCAGAGTGGGGTAGGCATCGTTCGATAATCTCCTGTGCCTGAGCGTAGTGCGATGGGTTGTTACTCTCGATAAGGGTGATGGCCTGAGCCAAGATTGTGATGTTGCCCGAGAGGATTCCTTCGACATACTCTTCGGTGGTCATCACGCGGCGTTTACGACGCACGAAATGGGGGTTTACCACAGGCTTATCCTCGACACCTTCGGTCACGGCAAGTGCGCTGTCGTGGTGCTTGTCGAGATACTCCTTCTCGTAGTGTTCTATCTTCGTAAATGACATAATATCTGGTGTATTAGGTTAATATCGGGTTGTTATCTGTTCATCGCTCTTCTGAGCTTTCGCAGTTCGCTTCTCTTCTGCTTGGCCACCTTTTGGTGTATCTCGAGCATCTTGCCGAGGTTCTCGTTATCGAGTCTGAGTATTGAACCAAACCATACGGCGCGTCTCCTTTTCGAGTCGTAAATTATGCCATAGGGAACATACTCCACGCCAAAAGCTGTGAAGGTGCGGCGGTTGTTATCAAAGGCCACGCTTGTTGCCATATCGACAAACCGCGACATTATGTCGTGCTCGTCGCTACGCTCCTCGGGGGTTATAAGCACCGTTGCCATGCGCTCGGCCTCAGCCTCGGCGACACCTCGGAAGTGCTCCAATGCTGTGATGCATGGCAGGCTTTCTGAGTGCATGAAGACAAGGCACACATACTCCTGCTCGATAAGGTCGAGTTCGGTGCCGAGTGCCGAGATGACATTTATCTCGGGGATGCGGTAGCCTAAGCGTAGGTGCTGAGCACTGCTCGAAGCGATAAGCATCACAAGCGATAGCATAGCAAGAAGTATCCCTCTCATACTCTCTCCCAAGTTTTGATTATGCGAAGTTAGGCATTTTTCTCCAAATAACCAATCCTTAGCTAACTATTTTTTATTATGATGGGTTGTGTTGTGTGCTTCGTGACGGGACTTCCGTGGCAATAACCGTGGGCTACGGATGCAACGGCAGTGAAAAGGGTGACCAAAACGCGAAAATGTCGAAAAAAGAGTCGAAAAAATTTCGCGGTTTCAAAAAGTTGCAGTAACTTTGGGTGATTTTTGTGGATGCCCGATTTCGGGTGGTTTCCGAGGTTGAAAATAAGATTTGTTAAAACAAATATTAAGTTAAACTTTATAAAAATTAAACATCATGAAAGTATCGCACATTGAGCATCTCGGCATTGCCGTAAACAGCTTGGAGGAGTCAATTCCCTACTGGGAGAATGTTTTGGGTTTGAAGTGTTACGCTATCGAGGAGGTAGCTGACCAGAAGGTTAAGACAGCCTTCTTCATGTTGGGTCAGACCAAGATCGAGCTTTTGGAGCCCACATCGCCCGAATCGACTATCGCAAAGTTCATCGAGAACAAGGGTGTAGGTATTCACCACATGGCTCTCGCTTGCGAGAATATCGAGGAGCAGCTTGCCGACGCCGAGGCTAAGGGTCTTCGTCTTATCGACAAGACACCCCGTAAGGGCGCTGAGGGTCTTACAATTGCCTTCCTTCACCCCAAATCAACTCAGGGTATCCTTACCGAGCTCTGCGAGAACAAGAACAAATAATCGGAGCTGAACAACCAATCAAAAATTATCAAATTTAATATAAGTTAGCTATGAGCGAAATTCAGAAAGCCATTGAGAAATTGATGGATAACCGTCAAACGGCTCGTATGGGTGGTGGCCAGAAGGCTATCGACAAGCAGCATGAGAAGGGTAAATACACGGCGCGTGAGCGTATCGCAATGCTCCTTGACGAGGGTAGCTTCGAGGAGTTCGATATGTTCGTTACACACCGTTGCTATGACTTCGGTATGGATGCGAAGCACACCTTTGGTGATGGCGTGGTAACAGGTTACGGTACTATCGCAGGTCGCTTGGTTTATGTCTTTGCACAGGACTTCACCGTTACGGCAGGTTCGTTGTCAATCTCGTTGGCAGATAAGATTTGTAAGGTTATGGATATGGCTGTGCGCAATGGTGCTCCATGTATCGGTCTTAACGACTCGGGTGGTGCGCGTATTCAGGAGGGTGTGAACGCCCTTGCCGGCTATGCCAACATCTTCCAGCGCAACGTGATGGCTTCGGGTGTTATTCCCCAGATTTCGGCTATCTTCGGTCCTTGCGCAGGTGGCGCGGTATATTCTCCTGCCCTCACCGACTTTATCATCATGCGTCGCGAGACTTCTAACATGTTCCTCACAGGTCCTAAGGTTGTTAAGACCGTTACCGGCGAGGATGTAACCCAGGAGCAGCTTGGTGGTGCTAACATGCACACTACGAAGTCGGGTGTTGCGCAGTTTGCAGTAGATTCAGAGGAGGAGGGTCTCAAACTTATCCGCGACCTTCTCTCGTACATGCCGCAGAACTACACGGCTCTTGTACCCGATCAGCCCTGCACCGACGACATTGCTCGTAAGGAGGATATCCTCAACGACATTATCCCCGACAACCCCAACAAGCCTTACGACATGATGGAGGTTATCAAGGCTATCGTCGATAATGGTGAGTTCTTGGAGTCGGCAGCTCCCTACGCTAAGAATATCATCACAGGTTTTGCTCGTTTCAACGGTCAGAGCGTGGGTATCATCGCCAACCAGCCTAAGTTCATGGCGGGTGTTCTCGATATCAACGCCAGCCGCAAGGCCGCTCGTTTCGTACGTTTCTGCGTTGCGTTCAACATTCCTTTGGTTACGTTGGTTGATGTCCCCGGCTTCCTTCCCGGTACGGCTCAGGAGTATGGTGGCGTGATCACCCATGGTGCTAAGCTTCTCTTCGCTTACTGCGAGGCTACTGTACCTAAGGTTACCGTAACACTCCGCAAGGCTTATGGTGGTGCATATATCGTGATGTCGTCGAAGCATATCCGCGGCGATGTGAACTACGCATGGCCTACTGCCGAGATCGCCGTTATGGGTGCAAGAGGTGCTGTTGAGGTATTGCACGCTAAGGCTTTGGCAGGCTTCGAGAATAAGGAGGAGAAGGCTAAGTTTGTTGCCGAGAAGGAGCAGGAGTACCGCGACAAGTTCTCTAACCCCTACAACGCAGCTCGCTACGGCTATATCGACGATGTTATCGAGCCTCGCAACACTCGTTTCCGCGTAATTCGCGCTTTGGAGTCGCTCCGCAACAAGCGCTTGGAGAACCCCGCAAAGCGTCATAACAATATTCCGTTGTAATTCAAAACTGATAACTGATTATGATGATACTTGCAACAAATTGGGGCATTGCATCGCTTATGGCATTGGTCAGCGTCATGTTGGTCTTTGTCATGCTCGTACTTCTTATCGGCGTGTTGAAGCTCTTTGGAGTTCTCTTCGCTGAGAAGAAGAGCAAGGCGGTTGTTGTCACCACAGCGGCATCATCTGATGGTATTACTGATGAGGAGGTTGCAGCTATTGCTATGGCTGTAAACCTCTTCTTCAACCGTCACGATGAGGAGAGCGACGTGCTCACCTTCCGCCAGAACCACGACGTTTCGGCATGGCAGGTGCGCAACATTCACAAGCAATTGTAAAACAAGAAACATTAAGAAGAGAAAAGAATTATGCAGAAGTTCAAATTCAATATTAACGGCAAAAGCTATGAGGCTATCGTTGAGGAGACCGAGCGCAACACTGCGCGTGTAGAGCTCAACGGCAAGAGCTACACCGTTCAGGTAGAGAAGGAGGAGGCTATTGTCTCACCCAAGATTGCTGCCGTTAAGAGCTCGTCGAGTTCGGCAGACTTTGTGGATGCGCCCCAGCAGCCTATCACGGGCAATGCTGGCTCTATCAAGTCGCCGCTGCCCGGCAACGTCTCAAAGGTTAAGGTTAAGGAGGGTCAGGCTGTTAAGGCAGGTGAGGTTCTCATGACCTTGGAGGCTATGAAGATGGAGAACGAGATTATGGCTCCCGCCGCAGGTACTGTAAAGAAGATTTACGTATCGGAGGGTAAGGCCGTACAGCAGGGTGAGGCTCTTATCGACCTTGCATAGTGCTAACACTAAAATAATATAAGTAAGATGAAGAGTCTGAAACTATATTTTACACTGCTTGCAGCTTCTCTATGCATCTCGGTAGCGGCGCACGCTCAGGATTGCGAGTGTTGTGCTGAGGAGGTTGTGGCCATTGCTGCGGAGGCCGATGTGGCACCCGTGGTAGAGGTCGATGAGGTTGCTGCCGAGCATGCGGTTGTTAGCGGCTCGCAGGGTCGTGACAACAGCTCTATCGACGATAAGTTCAGCGTTACGGCGGCTATCAAAGACTTCGTGAGTCAGAGTGGCTTCAAGGGCTTTGTGGATGATTGGCGCTATGCGGCGATGATTCTCGTGTCGTTCCTGCTCCTCTACTTGGCTATTGTCAAGAAGTTCGAGCCGCTGTTGCTTATGCCTATCGCCTTCGGTATGTTGCTCACCAACCTCCCGGGCGCAGGCATGTTCCACGCCGAGCTCTTTGCCGGCGGACATGTTCACTGGGCGGACTTTGCATCGGGCTCGGGCGTAGGCCTTTTGGACTACCTCTACCTTGGTGTTAAGCTCGGTATCTACCCCTGCCTTATCTTTATTGGTGTGGGTGCTATGACCGACTTCGGCCCGCTGATTGCCAACCCCAAGAGCTTGTTGCTCGGTGCTGCTGCTCAGGTAGGTATCTTCTTGACCTTCCTTGGTGCTTTGGCTCTCGGCTTCAACTATTGGGAGGCTGGCTCTATCGGTATTATCGGTGGTGCTGATGGCCCCACGGCTATCTACCTCACCTCGAAGCTCGCTCCCCACTTGTTAGGCCCCATCGCCGTTGCGGCATACTCATACATGGCCCTCGTTCCCGTTATCCAGCCTCCTGTGATGAAGCTGCTCACGACGGAGAAGGAGCGTAAGATTGAGATGAAGCAGCTGCGTAGCGTGTCGCAGAAGGAGAAGATTATCTTCCCGATTGTCATCACGGCTATCATCGCCATCTTGTTGCCCTCGGCAGCACCTCTTATTGGCTGCTTGATGCTTGGTAACTTGATGAAGGAGTGCGGTGTTACGGAGCGTCTTTCGAAGACCGTTCAGAACGAGTTGATGAACATCGTTACCATCTTCCTTGGTATCTCGGTTGGTGCTACGGCAACGGCTGATGCGTTCCTCAACTTCCAGACGTTGGGTATCTTGTTGCTTGGTATCGTCGCCTTCGCGATGGGCTCGGCATCGGGTGTGCTCTTGGCTAAGTTCATGAACCTCTTTACGAAGAATAAGATTAACCCGTTGATTGGCTCGGCAGGTGTCTCGGCAGTGCCTATGGCCGCTCGTGTATCGCAGACCGTAGGTCAGCAGTACAACCCGGGCAACTTCTTGCTCATGCACGCCATGGGTCCCAACGTAGCCGGTGTTATCGGCTCGGCGGTGGCGGCGGGTATCTTGCTTGCCTTCCTTCCTATGTAATGTAGGTTGAGGAGCTGCAAAGTAGAGCATATACCTAAACGAAGAACCCCGCGGGCAGTACTTAATGTACTATACCGCGGGGTTCTTCGTTTTGTACCATTACCTGAATTATTGCCAATAGCCTCCTCTTCTCTCCTCTTCTCTTCTCTTCTCTTTTCTTCTCCATGTTGAGAGTTAGTGTAACTCTTGCCCCCTTTTCTCTACTTGCTGAACCACTCCAAGAATCGCTCCTTGTAGTTTTCGCCTAAGGGTACATACTCGCCGTTATCGAGGAAGATGCGACCCTTCGTATAGCTCGATATGCGTTTGAGATTGACGATATAGGAGCGGTGTACACGCATGAAGCTATCCGAAGGCAGCGATGTCTCCATATTCTTCAATCGGAAGAGCGTGGTTATTGTCGAGCTACCCTCGATATGGAGGCGCACATACTCGCCGGCACTCTCCAAATAGACTATGTCAGTAAACTTGACAAGCTGCGTCTTATAGTCGGCCTTAACCGATAGAACACCCTTAACGCTACTCTCGGCCTCGTTCTGAGCTGCGGCACTCTCAGCCGCGTGACACCTATTAACCAAATCGACAAGCGAGATAACCTTCTGCGTAGCCTTCGTAAACTCGTC
This sequence comes from Alistipes sp., assembly GCA_045588005.1. GTDB lineage: Bacteria > Bacteroidota > Bacteroidia > Bacteroidales > Rikenellaceae > Alistipes. Next base: position 7,067 of record JAZNDK010000066.1, read on the forward strand.
GTAGGTGAAGGGTTTTAGCAGGTAGTCTATGGCGTTGAGTTTGAATCCGTCGATAGCATACTCGGGGTAGGCCGTGGTAAAGATAATGAAGTAGTTCTCGGTGAGCGAGCGCACGAAGTCAAGGCCGTTGAGGTCGGGCATGTTTATATCCACGAAGATAAGCTCGATGCTCTCCTTAGAGATAACCTCCTGCGCATCCTTGGCACTACGGCACGAGGCTACGAGTTCGAGTTGCTCGTGAGACTCTATATAACTCTTAATCTGACGCAGCGCGAGAGGCTCGTCATCTATTGCAATACATCTTACCATCTCTCTATATAATTATAGGTATAATCAGTTTAACTCGATACACACCCTCCTCGGAGGTGTCGGTAGCGAGTGTAAAGTTGTTGCCAAATAGCAGTTCCAAACGCTTGCGGATGTTACTTAGGCCTATGCCGCTATGGCTTGCCGCTATGGTGTGGTGGCGGCTATTCTCGACTACGCACACGAGCTTGCTTCGCTCCACCGAGATATCGATGTCGATAAACGAGCGGTGGTTATAGCTTATGCCGTGTTTGAAGGCATTCTCGATAAGCACGATAATCAGCAGTGGCGGGATATGTACCCTTCGGCAGACCATCACGTCGGGGGCCGAGAGGTTGATTACCACATCGTCGATATAGCGTATGCGCATAAGCTCGATGTAGTTCTTCATAAATTCGAGCTCCTTGTCGAGTGTTGTATCGCTCTCGCTGGCATCGTAGAGTACATGGCGCATCATGCGCGACAGCTCGACAATGCTACGCTTGGCCATATCCTTGTCGAAGTCGATAAGGGCGTAGATGTTGTTGAGCGTGTTCATCAGAAAATGGGGATTTATCTGATATTTGAGATACTGCATCTGTGTCTCGATGTTCTTTCTCTCCAAGACCATCATACGCTGGTCGGTCTCGATGGCTCGGTAGTAGAGCTTAATCATGGTGTTTGCTCCCGCCATAAGTATTCCGAAGAGCACGTTCCAATACCATGCAAGTTCGGTGAGCGAGGCCTTGTGTTTTAGGGCGATGTCGGCCTGATAGTAGTGGAAGTCGAGCACCTCAATAGGACCGAATACACCACACACCACGGCAAGCACTGTTATAATGTACCACCAATAGCGGTTACGCAGCAGCAGGTATGGAGCAAGTAGCTTATCGTTGAAGAGGAAGACAATGAAGTAGGGTGTTATCTTCACCCACGAGATAATCACATTGTTGAAGTCGAGCTCCTGCTCCGACATCAGATGTGAGTTCATAAAGGGTATGAGGTATATGGCTATCCACACAAGCGAATAGAGCATATTCTCACCGATTTGCAAATTCTTTAATCTCTCCAAACTCTTCATAATATGCAAATGTAGGTATTTTTGCTCAATTGGGCAATATTATCGCCATAATCTAAATAGGATGGCTGAAAATTTCAATAAATAGCCTATCTTTGCATACAACTTAAAAAAATTAGAAGTATGCTTAGAGGTCTGCTTTTCGATATGGATGGTGTCTTGGTTAATAACCTCGAGATTCACCGTGCCGCCTTTGCCGAGTTCTTCCGTCGCTATGGTGTAGATCGTAGCTTCGAAGAGCTCAACCGCCACTTTGGCCGTGGTAATGACGATATTATGGGCGATTTGATGCCGCGCGAGATTGTCGAGCGTGTCGGTATCCGCGAGCTTGGCTACGAGAAGGAGGCTATCTACCGCGAGCTCTATGCCCCGATTATCGAGCCGCAGGCGGGACTTCAAGAGTTTCTTGCCGAGGCTGCACGACGAGGCCTAAGTATAGCTGTGGGCTCGTCGGGCTATCGAGCCAATGTCGATTTTGTCCTCGATAAGTGTAATATCGAGCGATATTTCGGAGCTATTGTCGCTGGCGACGAGGTCACACGCTGTAAGCCCGATCCCGAGATATACCTTACGGCGGCAGCCAAACTCGGACTACGCCCCGAGGAGTGTATCGTCTTTGAGGATGCCGAAGCGGGTATCGAGTCTGCGAAGCGTGCAGGTATGGTTGTGGTAGCTTTGGCTACGACCTTCGATAGGGGGTTTCTCTCGCGCACCGAGGCCGATGCCATCATCGATGACTTCCGAGGCTTGGACTTTGCTATGCTCGAGGGGTTGCTTCGCAAGTAGCCTACACACGCTCTAAGAGGCGGCGTATAGGGCCTATGTGCAACAGTAGCTCGAAGAGTCGAGCGGGGAGCAGCGAGCATATAACCACCACAAGGCGTGTGAAGAGTCCGGGAGTGAGGCGTCGTCGGCCGCGCATCATCGCTCTAACACCGCGTCGAGCTATGGTCTCGGGGCGTTGCATGATGCCTATGGCTACGAAGAGACGACGTAGCGTCGGAGAGAGGTTGTAGAACGAGGTATCGACAGCACCCGGCAGAACAACCGTGACACCGACACCGTAGCGGTGTAGCTCGTACCATAGTGCGAAACCGAAGGTGCGCAGATATGCCTTTGTCGCGGCATAGTGCGAAATTGTGGGGTAGGGCAGCCACGCTGTTGCCGATGACATGATGAGTATGCGGCCGCTACTTCGAAGCTTCATCTCCTCGCCAAAGAGTCGGCAGAGAAGTGTTGTCGTGGTGCAGTGTAGCTCGATAATCCTCGTCAGTCGCTCTGTGGGGGTGTTTGTGAGGGTCGAGAAGAGGAGCATACCTGCGTTGCAGACTAAAATATCGACAACCCATCCTTCCGTTCGACACCTCGCGTATAGCTCGTTGGCAGCCTCGGGGCGCGAGAGGTCGCACTCTATGGCGTGAGCCTCGACGTGGTAGTCGTGGCGTAGCTCTGCGGCAGAGGCTTCGAGCTCATCGGGCTGATTGCTTACGGCGATAATGTTGTAGCCGCGTGAGGCGAGCTCACGGGCATAACAGCGACCTATACCCGACGAAGAGCCGGTGACTAATGCATAACTCATGCTACAAAGATACGAAAAAGAATTAAATTCTGCTATGAACAAGAAGATAGATAAAACAAATGCTGCGCGTATGCTCGACCGAGCGAAGATAGCCTACGAGCTTATACCCTACACTGTCGATGAGAGTAATCTCGCTGCTACGCATGTCGCCGAGGAGCTTGGCGAGGATATATCTACGGTCTTTAAGACACTGGTGCTCAGGGGCGACCGCACGGGGCATTTCGTCTGTGTGGTACCCGGGGATAAGGAGGTCGATTTGAAGGCTGCAGCGCGTGTCTCGGCCAATAAGTGGGCCGAGATGATACCCATGAAGGAGCTGCTGCCCACGACGGGATATATTCGTGGCGGCTGCTCGCCATTAGGCATGAAGCGACGCTTCCCTACCTTCATCGATGAGAGTGCAGTGGCACATCCGCGCATCTATATAAGTGCCGGCGTGCGAGGCTTGCAGATAGCTATTGCCCCTCTCGACCTTGTCACCATTACCGAATCTACGCTTGCTCGGCTATGTGCCGAGTAGGGTATTGGCTTAGAATCGACACAATATCGATTTGGCCTACGATTTTTTGCGGTTGAGTAGCTCAATCTTTATTGTCGTATCAATTGCATTGTTTCGATATAAACAAAATAGTTCCCGACATGTGGTAACCAAAGAGGGGGCTGACTAAAAAGTAGTTTAGCCAGCCCCTCTCGGGAAAACTTTATTTTAACTATGCAAATGGGTATATGCCCTCTATTTAGTCGCTGATAATTACCGTCTCGTCTATTTCGACACCCCAGTCGAAGAGGTCGGCGGCACACTCCTCCTGCATATCCTCGATAGCCATATCTGAGGCCGTGTCGCTCATTAGGGCGTTGAAGAAGGCGGCATTGGACTTATAATAGTTCTTGACCTTGCGGGCAAAACACTCGTAGAATTGTCTCTGAGCCTGATGGTTAAGTCCTGCGGGAAGTATGCCTTCGGCTACTAACCACGGGTAGGGATAGATGTTGCGCATGTTGTGAGCATTGGTATTTAGCTCATTGACAATCATCGATACTACATATACCTCGACCGTATCGCCACGCGCGGGTAGCTCCACGAAGGTTGTGTATATGGGGTAATCGACCTCGATAGCCTCGACCACATCGCCCGAGAAGGTGTCGAACTCCACCTCGGCGAGGTTGTCCAGATAGAGCATATCGCGGTAGGCCTTAATCTCCTTGCGTAGCTCGTGACGCTCTTTGTCACTCCACTTTCGTTCGCTCGAACATCCGCTACCTGCCACGACAAGTGCGATAGCAATGACTGATAGTAATAACTCTCTTTTCATGTTTTTGGTTTTAAGGTTTGACACCATCCTCTGCAACTCCCGTGCCAGAGCTCTTGCTCTTAGGTGCTCTTTCGTAGAGCGTGGTGACATATACTGTGAAGACGGGAAACATCGCCATACCGAGCACGGGCAATAGCACACATATAAGTTTGCCTATGGCCGTGACGGGGAATATCTCTGCGCCTACGGTCGTCAGGTTCATCCATGCCCACCATAGAGCATCGCCAAAGCTACGCACGCTATGGTTTACGGGAGCCTCGTACTCGTAGAAGAGTAGGGCTGCGAGGTATGAGCTGAGGGCTACGGTAGCTATGTATGCCCACAACAGACGCGCCACACGTCGTTCGATAAGCCAGCGCAGCGTGATGTATAGTGCGAGCACCGAGCGAAGGAGCACTACGCCGCTGAGCACCATCTGCGAGGTGTGTCCGAGATCAATGCCTGCGATAAGGGCTACGGTATGATAGGGTAGCGAGAGTAGAAGTATCAGGCTGTTACGCCCGAGAAAGTGCCATGGCCGATGGCTGTAGGCCATCTGCACAAAGAAGTCGAAACAGTAGATAAGGCATACGACAAGTGTTGCCAAAGCAAATAGCGAGGAGAAGGCAGCCAGCTCGCGGCTGTATATAATCTCTGCCGAGAGGGCCACAAGGAGCAGGATACTCGCTATGAGTGTGAGGATGTTTGTAGCGCGTAGAAGCATACTCTTTTCCTTTGAGCCAAGCAAAAGGCGTGCCCACGGCTTGTCGGGGTGTTGAAACGCTCCATTTATGCAAATATTTCAAAAAAAAGAGAGAAATATTTTGCAAGTTTAGAAAATTGCTCTATCTTTGCACTCGCTTTTAGAGCAATGGCGAGATAGCTCAGCTGGTCAGAGCGCATGATTCATAATCATGAGGTCGAGAGTTCAAGTCTCTCTCTCGCTACTACAAAACCGAACGACGCGAGTTGTTCGGTTTTTTTTATAAGTGTGTTGGTTATTGCCGGCCAAAACTTGCTATATTGATAAATAATTCCTACCTTTGGTGTCATTATGCCACATTGTTTGTGGCTTGGTAACCGAATTTATTAGCATTATATATGTACGATGTAATAGTTATCGGTGCGGGTGCTGCTGGCCTTATGGCTGCGGGCACTGCTGCTATGAGTGGTCGCAAGGTGCTCCTCATGGAGAAGATGGAGCGTGCGGGTCGTAAGATTCGTATCACGGGTAAGGGCCGTTGTAACCTTACAAATGCTCGCCCTGCGGAGGAGTTTATCGAGAAGGTGCGCACCAATGCCGACTTCTTCTCGGTGGCCTTTGCCGAGTTCAACAACCGCGCTACGATACGCTTCTTCGAGAGACTTGGCGTCAAGCTCGATATCGAGCGTGGCGAGCGTGTATTTCCCAAGAGTGGCAAGGCGTGGGATATTGCTAATGCCCTTGTCGAGTTCTGCGAGGATAAGGGTGTCGATATCGTCTATAAACGTCGCGTTACGGAGGTTACGGCTGTGGGAGGTCGCGTCACGGGTGTTAAGTATCTCAACGACCGTGGCTTCGAGCGTAGAGAGGAGGCCGAGCATGTAATCATCGCCACGGGCGGTGTCAGCTACCCCTCGACAGGATCTACGGGCGACGGCTACAGCTTTGCCGATGCTCTCGGACACTCTATCGAGCCTGTGCGACCCTCGCTAACACCCCTTGTCAGCTCGCATCCCCAGAAGGAGTATCTCAATGGCCTACTGCTTAAAAATGTAGGTGTTAAACTCTTTATTGACAACGAGTTGCGTCAGGAGGAGTTTGGCGAGCTCGGCTTCTCGGAGCGAGGCATCGAGGGTGCTGTGGCTCTACGTGTCAGCCGCGATGCTGTCGATGCGTTGCTCGACGAGCGCAGGGTTAAGCTTGTTGTCGATTTGAAGCCCGCGTTAGACGAGGAGACGCTCCTTGCTCGTATCGAACGCGAGATTGCCGAGATGGGCCCTTCGGAGTTCTTCTCGGAGTTGCTGCGTAAGCTTGTGCCCAAGCAGTTGGTTGTGCCCTTGGCTAAGGAGGTCGATTTTCACTCTAAGACATATGTCTCGAAGCTCACCGAGGCTGAGAAGCTACGCCTCGTAAAGATATTGAAGGGCATGGTATTCCCTATCGTCGATTATGCCCCCTTCCAGTTTGCTATTGTCACGGCAGGTGGAGTGCGCTGCGACGAGGTAAACCGCTACACTATGGAGTCGTTGAAGGTCAAGGGCCTCTACTTCGCCGGCGAGGTGCTCGATATCGATGCCAATACGGGTGGCTATAACATGCAGATAGCCTTCTCCACGGGCCGTCTTGCAGGACAACTTAAAAAGTAACTAACCAAAACAGAGATATTATGAAACGCTCGGGCCGAACTCTCAAACAGCGACTCTATGGGCTGCGACACCTACCCTCACGACTGCGCCGTGTGCGCCACTTCCGAGGCCATGGTGTACACTCACCCTTTGTATATAGTGTTGTACGCCACGTATTTATGCACTCAAAGCTCTACGATGGCGACCGCACTCTCTACGCCTCGTTGCTCGCTGCAGGTGTTGCTGAGCGACGTGCCATGCAGCTCCAAAACTTAGTCTTGTACTGTGCTACTGAGCGTTGGGCGATTGACGAGGTAACAGGCGATGCAGGCCTTATAATCCTCACTCTTGCAACGCCGGCCGAGGCTTTGGCTCGCTATGCCGAGCATGCTCGCGAGTGTGAGGCTACGCTATGTATCATCGAGCCCTACCGCAATGCGGAGCGTTGGGCCGCCACGCGCGAGATTATCGCCCGGCATAAATCGACAACGATAGACAATAGGGCCTATGTGCTGATGTACAACAACCATCTGCCACGCCAACATTACCGACTATAAACGATTTACTATCATGAAGATATACACCAAGACAGGAGATAGTGGCACAACCTCGCTTATTGGTGGCGAGCGTGTTGCCAAGTACGACCTCAGGGTCGAGGCCTACGGCTCGGTAGATGAACTTATGGCCTTCGTGGCTCTCTTTGCCGACAAGCTCTCGGAAGATGAGCGTATGGGAGGCTATGTCGCTGAGCTCCGCGATATAGAATCGCGCCTGATGACTCTCTCGGCACTGCTTGCCGTAGGCGAAGGTGCCAAGACGATAGAGCCTATTGCCGATGCCCATATCGAGGCTTTGGAGGCGAGGATAGATGCTATGACTGCGGAGTTGCAGCCTATCACCAAGTTCACCATCCCGGGTGGCCATGTGCTCCAGTCGCTGTGTCATGTCTGCCGTACGGTATGTCGTAGGGCCGAGCGTGCGGCGTTGCGTGCTGCCGCCGAGCATGATGTCGATAGCTCGGCTACGCGCTACCTGAACCGTCTCTCGGACTATCTCTACACTCTCGGTCGTCTTCTCACCCTACGTTTAGGTGTCGAGGAGCAGCTGTGGATACCATAACAGGGTAGTATCCTCTGCGTGTCGAATGTGTTGATGTTCAAACATTTTTGCGCTATATAGTTTGCATATATAGATTTTTTTATATATTTGCACGCTAAAATCTCCGAACATACCGTTTGGAGTATGCTGTAAGAAGTAACAAACAATAAAAAGATTATACACTATGTATTGGACATTAGAGCTTGCATCGAAGTTGGAGGATGCACCATGGCCCGCCACCAAGGAGGAGCTTATCGATTACGCAGTACGCTCAGGCGCACCTTTGGAGGTTTTGGAGAATCTTCAAGAGATCGAGGATGAGGGCGACATCTACGAGTCTATCGAGGACATCTGGCCCGACTACCCCTCGAAGGATGATTTCTTCTTTAACGAGGAGGAGTATTAATTTGTTGTGAAAAGGCAGCATCTGCTGCACCTCAATCGTTGGGCTGAATGGGAAATACGCATAGTATGTCCCATCCAGCCCTACTTCTTTATCGGTGCAGTATCTACTACCTTTTGACACCAAATTTGTTGCGGAGAGGGGTCACTCTCGGTCTCTCTATCATTTATAGGTCAGATGGGTCAGATGGGTTAGATAGGCATAATCAAATATAACCCACGTAACCCACGTAACCCACGTAACCCACAAAACCCACGTAACCCACGTAACCCATTTAACTCACAAAACCCACGTAACCCACAAACCCCACAAAACCCACGTAACCCACGTAACCCACAAAACCCATCAAGGCCGTATCCACAACTACGCCCCAATACCCACAAAAAATTGGACTCTCTAAACTACTTTTAGAGAGTCCAATCTCACATTATTTCTTCTCAACCACTTACTCCGCGAAGAGCAGACGCTCGGGGCCCTCGTAGTCGGGTAGCGGCTTGGGGGTATAGTCGGCATAGCCTATGGCTATGACGCTGAGCACACGGTAGTTGCTCGGTATCTCGGGTAGCACTTGCTTGACATAATCCTCGCTGCGCATGCTGTCGGCATCGTCTTGCAACATGCGGTAGTCGCCAACATGCACCCAGCACGATGCAAGACCCTCGTTCACAAGGGCGAGTTGCAGGGTGTTAGCCATTATCGCAGCGTTTATCTGCCACATGGGGCTCGCCTCCTCGTCGCCGAGGATTACGATGGCAGCTCCTGCCTCCTCCAAGAGGCTCGACCCGTAGTCGCGCAGACGACCGAGGGCGTGCACCTTATTCAAATTAGTCACGGCAAGTAGTCGTGTCGAGCGTGTATTCTTCGACGACGGTGCGAGAAGCGCAAGCTCCATGGCTGCACGAAGTTTCTCAATCTCAACGGGTTTACCTGTATATCGTCGTGTCGAGCGACGCTTTCTAATCACATCTTTAAGTTCCATATAGCGTTAGTTTGTTTAATAATTTATCGGTTATAGTTGCAAAAATAGTGAAATTTTTGTATATTTGAACCACTTATCGAAAAAATTGAGCTATGAAAGAGCAGATTACCGTAGCATTGATATACGACTTCGACGGCACACTCGCGCCGGGTAACATGCAGGAGTACGACTTTATCCCCGCCATTGGCAAGAGCAATATCGAGTTTTGGCACGAGGCCAACACCTTAGCCGAGGAGCAGGATGCCGATCAGGTGCTTACCTACATGGCGCGTATGCTCCAAGCGGCGCAGTCTAAGGGGTTGTCGCTGAGGCGTGAGGCTTTCCGTGAGTCGGGCCGCAATGTCGAGTTCTACCGCGGTGTCAAGGAGTGGTTTGGTCGCATCAATGACTATGGTGCAAAGCGTGGCATACGCATCCTGCACTATGTCAATTCTTCGGGCTTGAAGGAGATTATCGAGGGCACGGCCATAGCCCACGAGTTCAAGAATATCTACGCCTGCTCGTTCCTCTACAATGTCGATGGCATAGCCTATTGGCCTGCTGTGGCGGTAAACTACACCAACAAGACGCAGTTCATCTTCAAGATTAACAAGGGCGTAGAGTCGGTCTTCGACACTAAGGATGTAAACCGCTTTATGGAGGAGAAGCGACGCCCTGTGCCCTTCAACCGCATGATATACTTTGGCGACGGAACTACCGATATTCCCTGTATGCGCCTTGTCAAGAACTTTGGAGGTCACTCTATTGCGGTCTATAACCCCGAGGAGGAGGGTCAGCGTACCATTCTCAACGAGCTTATCCGCGATAACCGTGTAAACCATGTATGCCCTGCGGACTACTCAGAGGGCTCGGAGATAGACCTTGTTGTGCGCACGATAATAGATAAGATAGAGCTCGACAACCGCCTCTCGGAGTTGGAGGTTGCCCGCGATAGCTTTGTTGTCGAGTAGTAACTAACACGCATATCAGATTATGAAGATAGTATTTGCAACCAATAATGCTCATAAGCTCGCGGAGGTGCGTGCCGTGCTTGGCGAGGGTTTCGAGCTTGTCACGCTCAAGGAGGTGGGCATCACCGAGGATATCCCCGAGACGGGGGCTACGCTCGACGAGAATGCCTCGATTAAGTCGTGCTATGTCTATGAGCGCACGGGGTTGGATTGCTTTGCCGACGACACAGGCTTGGAGGTCGAGGCGTTGGGTGGAGCTCCGGGTGTCCACTCGGCGCGTTATGCCACCGATGGCCACGACTTTGCTGCTAACAACCGCAAGCTTCTCTGCGAGTTGCAGGGTGCTACCTCGCGTAGGGCGCGTTTCCGTACTGTTATATCGCTTATTCGCGGTGGTGTCGAGCAGCGTGTCGAGGGCATTGTCGAGGGTAGCATTGCCGAGGCCGAGGCGGGTGTCGAGGGCTTTGGCTACGACCCGCTCTTTATCCCCGATGGGCATGGTGTGACCTTTGCCGAGATGACAGCCTCGGAGAAGAATGCAATCTCGCACCGTGGCCGTGCCGTTGCCGCCCTTGTCGAGGTGTTGCAGCGAGGGTAAGAGCCACCTATGATATGAGGGTCGTTACGCCGTGAGCAAACAAGCTAAGCAGATAGCAAATCTATGGAGCGCAACTATGTGCTCCTTTTTTGTTGGGTATTTGTGGGTATTGTTGGGTATGGCTTTCGGCCTTTACGGGTTCATTGGAAAATTGCCCGTAGGTCAGATTTTACCTCTTTACCACACTCCAAATTTGCCATGGAGCGTGGAAGAGTGGGGTATATATAGCAAAAAAGAAATGCGACCCCGCTTAGAGTCGCATTTTCTTATTAGGCAATAAGCCCTAATCATTAATTGATACCAATAGATGAACCTGTAAGAGTGTTGCCTTCAGCAGAAATAGTTACCTGAGCGTCGGCACTCTGCCAGCCATTACCATTATGCACAAGGAAGTCTATTGTCTTGCCTACCAACTCAGAGGGAACGTTGATGCTCCATGTGTAGTTGCCCTCAGATGTCATTTCAACGCCAGGCCAACTTGTATCCATAGAGCTGCCAGTGTTCCATACGTGAATCTTCATTGTGTTACCCCACCACTGCTTAGCATTGTCAGTATCAAATTGTATTCGCAACTTAATAATGGTCTCCTCCAAGTTGATGGTAGCACCATTCTTGGTGATAGATACATTACCCTCCGAAGTCTTTGAGCCATTTGAGAGAACATATGATAGGCTCTCACCAATGTAGTCACCGCTAATGGCATACTTATTGTCTGTTACAGTAGCATTTGAAACGATTACGTTATCGCCGCTCTTCAATGTGATGTAGAGAGGACTCCAGTCAGCCTTGTTATCAATTGTGATATCAACGGTCAAAGTCGTGTACTCCTCTACACATACATACTTAGCCTCCATAGTCTCGCCATTGAAATATATGTCAAACAGACCATTCTTTGCAGCCTTAATATTCTGCGAGCCATCAAGAGTAACAATAGTATCAACAGCCAAAACACTTACAGTCTGGAAACCATAGCTTACATCCCAAGTGTTGCCCTTTACAATCTTAAACTCATCAGTCTTGTAGAGCTCAACGCCTCTGGCTACTGCCCAATCACCGCTCTGATACATCTTTACGGCTACGCCCTCAGCAACATCCCAACCTTGGAATGAGCCAACTACATTATAATCGGTCTCCACGAGGGGCTCGGGCAATACGCCGAGGTTGTAAATCTTGTTAGCTACGAGAGTTTTAGACTCCTTCTCTGCTACAACAACGCCGTCAATCTCAATGGTCAAAGCGTGAGCCTGATAAGGAATCACAGTAGTATAGTAATCAACCTCGGGCTTGAAACCACCGTCAATTGTCAATGTGATCTCGCTGTTACCGGTGTTGAAGCCAGCATATACGAGATCCTCACCAATGTTAAAAGTACCGGTAAGGAAACCATTAGAACGAATTGTAACCTCCTCGCAAGCAGCTGTAACCTGGAACTTGAGAACTGCCAACACGTTATTGAAAGCAAGAGTCTCGCTCTCCTCGTTGTAAGCAACAGCGATATTTGCGCCATCGGCAAATGTGCCGGCACCTACGTTTGCGTCAAGGGAGAGGACAACATAATTAATTGCAGCCATACCTGCTGTATAACGATCGGCAACCGCAGTTGCGGGATATACTGCGAAGTAGGGGCGATCAACCTTGTTACCTACGAAGGTAGCTGTGGTAGCAGCCTCATACTCAGCGGCATTCTTAATAGCGAATACCTCGTCGTTAATGTTAATCTGATCCTCAGCGCACCACTTAACATCCATGCCGTCAAGTGTTGTACGAGTCTCGCCGAACGATGCAACGAACTCCATAACGCCCTCCTGCTCGGGAGCTACATTCTCAATACCCTCGTCTGTGCTACATGCAGCGAAGCCTACCAAGGCAGCAGCTGCAAACAAAAATGAATAAAACTTTTTCATGGTCTCTTCTCTTTTTTCGTTAAACAATCTACTACCAATCCTCCTCGCCGTCGAAGCTCTGAGTTGATGCTCCCTGCATGCTAAGGCTGAAACCGCCCTCGACAACAGTTGCTACTACCTCCACCTCGGGAGTTACATAGCTCATTGTGTTCTTAATCATTGTTTTAACTTTTAATTTAGTTTATTGTTGATGTCTTAATATTTTTTCTGTCTGCTTTCGTCTTTTCGCATACGCATACACGTAGGTTTGGCGCGCGCATGACTCAAAAACGGTGCAAAGGTAATAATAATTGGGCAATAAACAAGCGTTTTTTATGATTTTTTGAGCGTAATAGAATAAAACGACTATTTTTTCAGTACACTTATTGCATAAACCGAGAAATTTTGTAATTTTGTCTTATCGAAACGAACACTAAACTTTTATGCTATTATGGGAGTAATTCAAGAATTTAAGAAGTTTGCACTCAAAGGTAATGTCGTAGATATGGCTGTCGGTGTTATCATAGGTGGTGCTTTTGGTAAGATTGTTACATCGTTGGTAAACGATATTATCATGCCTCCGCTCGGTGTGTTGCTTGGTGGAGCAAACTTCTCGGACTTGGCTGTAAAGATTCAGCGCGAGGTTGTCGAGGTGGGTGCAGATGGTGTGGAGACTATCGTGAAGCCCGAGGTGTTGTGGAAGTATGGTGCTTTCTTGCAGACATGCCTCGACTTCTTAATCATTGCCGTTAGTATCTTCGTGATGATTAAGGTTGTCAACCGCCTCACATCGCTCCGCAAGAAGGAGGAGGAAGAGGCTGCAGCAGCTCCTGCACCTGCTCCCGAGCCCGAGCCTACAAAGGAGGAGGTTTTGCTAACCGAGATTCGCGACCTGCTGAAAGAGAAAAAGTAAGAGAGAGACTGCTTGCAGACTATGCCGAGCGTGAGCGGTGAAAAGGAACTTAAGCCTAAAACTACATCTTTTTATTCCGCCTCTTAACAAAATGAGGATGACCTATCAAGTCATCCTCATTTTTGTTTGTATCAACCTACCTGCGTGCTACAAACCACGGATTATCCAATACCTCCTTATTGTAGCACAGCGGCTCGTCGGCGGGGTAGGCTCTCGTTGTGCCTCCCGCCTCGTGGAGGATAAGCTCTCCGGCAGCCGTATCCCACTCCGAGGTGGTTGTGGTGCGGATATAGTAATCGACAACGCCCTCGGCCAAGAGGCAGAACTTATAGCTGCTGCCCTGCTCGATAATCTCGAGGTCGGGGTGCTCGGTGCGCAGCAGCTCGATATGCTCGTGGGTCTCGCGGGTCTGGTGCGAGCGTGACACGGCGACACGGAAATTGTCGTGCTCGGCAGATTTCAGAGGCAGCGGTTGCAGTGCCGAGTGTATATCCTCGTAGCTGTACGACGCTGCGCTGTTGGGCTCGATACCCTCGATAAGCCATGCGCCACGACCGCGTTCGGCGATATATATTTTGTGGTGGTAGGGTACATAGACCACCGAGCTTATGCAGATGTTGTTCTCCATAAGTGCGATGTTTACCGTGAACTCGTTGTTACCCTTGATAAACTCCACCGTGCCGTCTAACGGATCGACCAACCAAAAGAGCTCCCAGTTGCGACGTTCGTCGTAGAGCATCTCGCGCCCCTCCTCCGAGAGTATGGGTATGCGTGTACGGCCGAGCGACTCCTTGATAGTGTTGTGGGCCATACGGTCGGCAATCGTTATCGGCGTATGGTCGCTTTTGAGCGAAATGTCGTAGTCGTCGCTATGCTTGTATATCTTCATTATGGCTGCTCCTGCACGCACCGCAGCATTGAACTGCTCGGGGAGAAGATACTCTCTAATGCTCTGGTCAATCATCGTGTAGGCAATTTTAGTGGTCATCACTCATTTCTTTTGTAAAGTTAAGAATATATTATCAATTTTGCAACTTCTAACACGAAATATAGCACAAAATAGTCCTATGAGGTGAGTTCTCTACATGCGACCCTCTCAGCCAAGTGCTCCTTGACTTTACGCCGCAGACGATAGAGGTTCACGGGGAAGGTCATGCACTGAGCCACGCCGCACCCTAAAAGCTCGAGAGTGGTGGGCACTCCCAAGTTGCGCAGGATGACAAAGAGGTCGGCACCCGTGGCGCGAACATCGCCTATAAGGCTCATAAGTGCCGAGGTGTCGATGTGTAGTTCGGTAGATGCGATGATAACAAGGTCGAAGCGTACGTGACGAACGATGTCGAGTAGCTCGGCACAACTCTCGGTGCATATTACAACAGTGTTGTGGCTGTCGATGGTAGCACCAAGAAGGTGCGATGTGTCGCTATTCGAGGCGACAATGGCTATCCGGTATGCTCTATCCCTGCGGTTCACACCCCGATAATGACGAAAAGTGTGCCAAAAATGTAAAAAAGATTGTGCTACTGCTTGCAGATTGGAAAATAATTTGTACATTTGCCGCGCTAAACATTCAATTTACAAAGTAAATGTACGTAATAGTAGAGATTGCAGGTCAGCAGTTCAAGGCTGAAAAGGGTCGAAAGCTCTATGTTCACCGTCTCGCAGGCGAGGAAAACTCGTCTATGAGCTTCGACAAAGTCCTGCTCGTGGACAATGACGGTCAGGTTAAGGTAGGTGCACCTGTTGTAGAAGGCGCCTCAGTAAAGTGCAAGATCTTGAAGCACCTCAAGGACGACAAGGTCCTCGTGTTCAAGAAGAAGCGTAGAACAGGCTATCAGAAGTGTAACGGTCACCGTCAGTATCTGACGCAGGTTCTCGTTGAGGAAATCAATGCTTAAACCCTAAAAACGTAGTAAGAAATGGCACACAAAAAAGGTGTTGGTAGTTCGAAGAACGGCCGTGAGTCAGAGAGCAAGCGACTCGGAGTAAAGCTTTTCGGTGGTCAGTACGCTAAGGCGGGTAACATTATCGTTCGTCAGCGAGGCACAGTACACAACCCCGGTGAGAACGTGGGTATGGGTAAGGACCACACACTTTTTGCATTGGTTGATGGTACAGTCGGCTTCTGCAAGAAGGCATCTGGTAAGTCTTACGTTAGCGTTACTCCTATTACTGAGTAATTGCTTAGTTTGCACAAGGAAAAGAGAGAGCTTCGGCTCTCTTTTTTTTGTTGTCTGTTTGGGTCATTTGTTGGGTACAGCCTTCGGCCTTAATGGGTTATATGGGTTGTGCAGGTTGTGCAGGTTGTGTCGAATAATACCTATATAACCCACATAACCTATCTCTTATCAATCGCTCGCACCCCTTCCCCGAATAAAACAACAAGGGCTGCACCACGTGGCGCAACCCTTGTTAGCTAATTTGTGAGATAGTTTACTTAATCTCCCAAGTCTGACCCGAACGCAACAGGTCATCAACGCACTTAATCTTTGCAGTAGCCTTAACCGACTCAACCTGCTCGGCAACCTTCACATCATAGACATTCTCGTCATCTACGTCGCGAATAACGCCGACAGCAACGGGGTATTCGGGGTACTTCATAGCTGCCAACATCGAGTGGAGCGTAGTATCGGCTCTGTGGGCATCGTGTGTGAGCACGTTGTCGAGAGTGTAGCCATCCTCACCGATAGTGACAACCTTCAAGCGCATATCCTCAAATACAAGACCCTTGCTGTTATCCTTGCCGAAGAGCATCTTCTCGCCATGCTTCAAGTGGATGGTGTTCTCCTCGCGAGTAGCCTTATCGCCTGCAAAGAGAGCGTGTGTCTTGTCGTTGAAAATCATACAGTTTACCAACGCCTCGGTAACGGCCATACCCTTATGCTTAGCGGCTGCCAACAGACACTCCTTAGTAAGCATAACCTCCTGATCTATGGTGCGGGCAAAGAATGTTCCCTTAGCACCAATCACAAGCTCACCCGGGGTAAAGGGCTTCTCCACAGTACCGAAGGGCGAGGTCTTGGTAACCTTACCGAGCTTCGTAGTGGGAGAGTACTGACCCTTAGTAAGACCGTAAATCTCGTTGTTGAACAAAATCACATTGAGGTCGATGTTACGACGGATAGCGTGAATGAAGTGGTTACCACCGATAGCCAACGAGTCGCCGTCGCCTGTGCATACCCATACCGAGAGGTCGGGATTAGCGGTCTTGATACCTGTGGCGATAGCATTAGCACGACCGTGGATAGTGTGGAAGCCGAATGTCTTCATGTAGTATATGAAGCGCGACGAGCAACCGATAGCCGATACGAATGTGAACTTATTGTGGGGCTTGCCGAGTGCATCAGCCACCTCGGGCATAGCACGCTGCACAGCATTCAGAATGGCGTGGTCACCGCAACCCGGGCACCACTTTACCTGTTGATCGCTCTTGAAATCAGCGGGTGTGTACTTAAAATCTGCCATAGTTCTAAACTTTTTTGTGGTGTGGGTTATAACATTGAATTTATCTTATCCTTAATCTCGACAACAGTGAAGGGCTGACCCTCGGTCTTGCCATAAGACTCGATAGTCACGTCGGTAAACTGCTGACGCAGGTAGTTCGCAAACTGACCCTCGTTAAGCTCGCATACTACTACGCGCTTGTAACGCTTGAGTATATCGGCTACGCCCTTCTGCATGGGGTAGATGTAGTTGAAGTGGAGGTGAGCTACGCTCTTGCCCTCGTCTTGCAACTGCTTGACTGCGCTGTGGAGGTGTCCGCGAGTACCGCCCCAACCAACAACCAATACGTCAGCCTCGTCTGCACCAAAGACCTTCAACTCGGGAAGCTCCTCGGCAACAAGCTCAACCTTGCGCTTACGGGTTGTTACCATCTCCTGATGGTTCTTCGGGTCGTGCGAGATAGTGCCTCTCAGATGATCCTTCTCCAAGCCACCGATGCGGTGTTCAAGGCCCTCCTTGCCAGGGAATGCCCAGCCGCGTGCGAGCTTCTCATTACGAGCGTAGGGTAGGAACTCACCCTCGGTGCGAGGCTCAACAATGGGAGGTACGATGGCGGGATACTCGCTCATCGATGGTATCTTCCAAGGCTCCGAGCCGTTGGCGATGAAACCATCCGAGAGCAACATTACGGGAGTCATGTGCTCCATAGCAATCTTACCGGCCATAAATGCGTAGTGGAAACAGTCGCTGGGTGACGATGCTGCGATAACAACCATAGGACACTCGCCGTTACGGCCATAGAGAGCCTGGTTGAGGTCGCTCTGCTCGGTCTTTGTGGGAAGACCTGTCGAAGGACCGCCACGCTGTACATCGACAACAACCAAAGGAAGCTCTGCCATAACAGCCAAGCCCATAGCCTCACTCTTAAGCGAGATACCCGGGCCAGAGGTTGTTGTAACAGCAAAGTTACCTGCGTAGGCAGCACCGATAGAGGTGCAGATACCTGCAATCTCATCCTCGGCCTGAACGGTCTTCACACCGAGATCCTTACGCTTAGCAAGCTCCTCGAGGATTACCGTGGCGGGTGTGATGGGGTACGAACCACAGAAGAGAGGAAGCCCCGACTTCTCAGATGCAGCGCAGAAGCCCCATGCTGTAGCTGTGTTACCATTGATTGAGCGATAAACACCCTTCTCAAGGTCTGCGGGAGCTACCGTATAGTTGTTTGCAAACTGGTGTGTGTTAGCAGCGTAGTTGTAACCAGCCTCGATAACCTTCTTGTTAGCCTCGGCAACGACGGGGTTCTTCTTCGCAAACTTCGAGTCGAGGAAGCGACGTGCATAGTCATCGGGGCGGTTGTACATCCAGAAGCAGATGCCGAGTGCAAACATATTCTTGCACTTAACCATCGCCTTGTTATCCATGCCCGAATCCTTCAATGCCTCCTTAGTCATTGTGGTAATGTCGGGGATAACAACGTTGTAACCCTCCAAGCCAAGCTCGGCAATGGGGTCAAGAGTCTTAAATCCCGCCTTCTTGATATTCTCCTCGGTCATCGTGTCGCCATCGATGATGACTGTTGCCGAGGGTTTGAGCCACTTGCGGTTTGCAATAAGGGCTGCGGGGTTCATGGCTACGAGTACGTCGCAATAGTCACCCGGGTTATCAACGCGTGACGAGCCGATGTGTACCTGGAAACCAGATACGCCAGCTACGGTGCCTTGCGGTGCGCGAATCTCGGCAGGGTAGTCCGGGAATGTTGAGATGCCATTACCTAACAGTGCCGATGTGTCCGAAAAGAGTGTACCGGTGAGCTGCATACCGTCACCTGAGTCGCCAGAGAAACGGATGACAACATCTTGCAGCTGCAGTACGTTTACATTGTCCATTGTAGTAAAGTTTGTAGTTTTATGTTATAGTTTATTCTATTTTCTCACTGCGCGGTTGCCACGCTACAGCATAGCACACCATATTTTACACAAATGTACAAAAAAAATAGATAGGGTGTATCGAAAATTGCAAATATTTTTTCGATATTTCTACTTCCTCGCCAATAAATGCGATAATGGGTAGCTCGGCACGAGGCTTTGCTACCCATTATCAACTATTTGTATGGCTTATCCTACTTCACGTTCAATGCTGCGTGGGCTGCTGCCAAACGTGCGATAGGCACGCGGAAGGGCGAACAGCTAACGTAGTTAAGACCTGCATGGTGGCAGAACTCTACCGATGAGGGCTCGCCGCCGTGCTCACCGCAGATACCGCACTTCAAGTCGGGGCGTGTTGTGCGACCCTTGAAGACAGCCTCGCGGATAAGCTGGCCTACACCGTTGCGATCCAAAATCTTGAAAGGATCGTTCTTCAAGATGTTGCGCTCCAAGTAGATAGGCAAGAACTTGGCGATGTCGTCACGCGAGAAACCAAGAGTCATCTGAGTAAGGTCGTTAGTACCGAACGAGAAGAACTCGGCAACCTCGGCAATCTGATTTGCTGTTACAGCAGCGCGGGGAACCTCAATCATAGTACCTACGAGGTAGTCGATGCGGTCGTTGCGCTCGGCGAATACAGCCTCAGCAGTCTTGTCGATGATATTCTTCTGGTAGCGGAGCTCCTTGTGGTTACCTACGAGCGGAACCATAATCTCAACCTTCACGGGAGTACCCTGAGCCTTAACATTCATGGCAGCCTCGATGATGGCGCGTGCCTGCATCTCGGTAATCTCGGGATAGGTGTTACCAAGACGGCAACCACGGTGACCAAGCATCGGGTTTACCTCGTGCAGAGCCTCAACCTTAGCGACAACCTTCTCGAAAGGTATGCCCATAGCCTCGGCCATGTCGCGCTGATCCTTCTCGGTGTTGGGAGCGAACTCGTGCAAAGGAGGATCGAGCAGACGTACGATAACGGGGTAGCCATTCATAACCTTAAAGAGACCCTCGAAGTCGCCACGCTGCATAGGAAGCAACTTGTTGAGAGCTACGCGACGGCCCGCCTCGTCATCCGAGAGAATCATCTCGCGGATAGCCTTGATACGGTCGCCCTCGAAGAACATATGCTCCGTACGGCAAAGACCGATACCCTGAGCACCGAAGGCAAATGCCTGCTCGGCATCACGAGGAGTATCTGCATTAGCGCGAACGTTCATTGTCGAGTACTTGCCTGCAAGCTCCATAAGCTGACCGAAGTCGCCGTCGAGGTTTGCGGCCTGAGTAGCTACCTCACCCAAGTAAACCTCACCGGTCGAGCCGTTGAGTGAAATCCAGTCGCCCTCCTTGATGGTGTAGCCGTTTACCTTGATTGTGCGAGCCTTGTAGTCGATATCCAACTCGCCGGCACCCGATACGCAGCACTTACCCATACCACGAGCCACAACGGCTGCGTGCGAGGTCATACCACCACGAGCTGTGAGGATACCTGCTGCATCCAACATACCCTTCAAATCCTCGGGCGATGTCTCGATACGTACCAAGATGGCCTTCTGACCCGTTGCGTTGAGGTGCTTCTCGGCATCGTCAGCGAAGAATACAACGGGACCTGTTGCTGCACCCGGAGATGCGGGAAGACCCTTAACGATAACCTTTGCATTCTTGATAGCCTTCTTGTCGAATACGGGGTGCAAGAGCTCGTCGAGCTTCTCGGGCTCGCAACGCAGTACTGCGGTCTTCTCGTCGATAAGACCCTCGCGAAGCATATCCATAGCAATCTTCACCATCGCTGCACCGGTACGCTTACCGTTACGGCACTGCAACATCCAGAGCTTGCCATCCTGAATTGTGAACTCGATATCCTGCATATCTGTAAAGTACTCCTCGAGGTGCTTCTGGATGCCGTTAAGCTCGGCATATACCTCGGGCATAACCTCCTCCAACGAAGGGTACTTAGCCTTGCGCTCCTCCTCCGAGATGTTCTGAGCAGCAGCCCAACGCTTCGAACCCTCGATAGTAATCTGCTGAGGTGTACGGATACCGGCAACCACATCTTCGCCCTGAGCGTTGATGAGGTACTCACCGTTAAAGATGTTCTCACCCGTAGCTGCATCACGCGAGAATGCAACACCCGTAGCCGAGTTCTCGCCCATGTTACCGAATACCATGGCCTGTACCGAAACTGCTGTACCCCACTCCTCGGGGATGTTGTTGAGCTTGCGGTAGAGGATGGCACGCTCGTTCATCCACGAGCCGAATACTGCGCAGACAGCACCCCAAAGCTGCTCCCCTGCGCTGGTGGGGAACTCCTTGCCTGTCTGCTCCTTAACAGCCTTTTTGAAGGCTACAACGAGCTCCTTGAGGTCCTCGGTGGTAAGGTCGGTGTCGGCCTTAACGCCGCGCTTCTCCTTCTGAGCCTCGATGATAAGCTCGAAGGGATCGTGATCCTCCTTAGATACGGGCTTCATATCGAGTACAACGTCACCGTACATGTGTACGAGACGACGGTATGAGTCGCATGCGAAACGGGGGTTACCCGAGAGCTTGGCGATAGCCTCTACTGCCTCGTCGTTCATACCGAGGTTGAGGATAGTGTCCATCATACCGGGCATTGATGCACGCGCACCCGAACGTACCGATACGAGCAAGGGGAGGTTA
>JAZNDK010000067.1:0-14160 GCA_045588005.1 Alistipes sp.
GTGATAAGGGGTCATCTACTGCCGCTAACGAATTATCTCAGCAATGGGCAGTACGCCTTAGTACAGCCCATCGCCTCGAAATTCGCCGAGCGTTGTATCTAACCCCTTCTAACAACAAACCTTTGTTGTGATAAGGAGTCATCTTCGAGCTCTCAATCTTTTTTTTGTATCAGTGGGTACGGTCTGCGGCCTAAATTGGTCCTTTGGGTTAAATGGGTTACATGGGATAATACCTATCTGCCCCATCTGACCTATCTGCCCCATCTGACCTATGTGCCACATCTGCCCCACTTGTTTTAGGATTACTCCGTTAGCCACTGTTTGAACTCTGCTACGCGGGCCTTGGGTATGACTATGCGCTCGGGGGCTTCGATTGTAAGGTTGAGTGATAGTCGGCTGCCAAACCATACGGCGACATCCTTCACCGCGCGGCGCGAGACGATGAACTGGCGGTTGGCGCGGAAGAAGTCGTGCGATGCGAGCTGCTGGCTGAGGCCCTCGAGGGTCTTATCCACGGGGTAGCTTACACCATCGAGCGTGGTGAGCGTGACCCTCTCGGCAAAGGTGTAGAAGAAGGCGACATCATCCATCGATATCGGGATAATGCGATCCTTATACCTCACAAGTAGGGTTTGCAGCACAGGACTCTCCTGCGGTGCAGTAAGTTCGCCATGAGTGGGTGTTGAGGCCTCGCTACGTGACAGCCTCTCCAATTTATCTATGGCGCGACGTAGCTCCTCCTCCTGAAAGGGTTTGAGCAGGTAGTCGATGCTATTGACCTTGAAGGCTTGTAGGGCATACTCGTCGTAGGCCGTAGTGAATATTATCGGGATGTCGATATCGACGCTGCGGAAGATGCGGAACGAGTCGCCATCGGCAAGATGTATATCCATAAAGAGAATATCGGCCTCGTAGCTGCCACTGAAAAAGTCAATAGCCTCCTCCACCGATTCGAGCGTTGCGACAATCTCAACCTCGGGGTCTATATTTTGCAGCATGCTGCGAAGATTTACCACCGCGGCGGTCTCATCCTCAACAATTATTACTCTTCTCATCTCTCGGTGGGGTTATCGCTTCTCGGGGGCCTCCAACGGCAGGCGAACCTTGAAGTTGTGGTTTTGGTCGATAATCTCTATCTCGCGGCCCGAAATAATCTGCCAGCGGCTGTTCAGGTTTTGCAGCCCTATGCCTGTCGAGGGCTCTACGTCGAGCTTCGGGTGCTTCGGATTTTCGATTTCGAGCCAGCCATCTATGGTTCGTATGGTGATGTGTAGCGGGCTCTTCGTGGTTATGCTGTTGTGCTTAACGGCATTGCCGATAAGTGGTTGTAGCGACAGAGCAGGTAGCAGCCACTCCTTATACTCGGGATCTATCTGGAAGTCGAAGAAGAGCTTCTCATCGTAGCGTATCTTGAAGAGGTAGGCGTAGGCCTCGGCGAAGGCTATCTCGTCGCTAAGCGTGGTCTTGCCGCTCTGCCCGTTCTGGATGATATAGCGGAAGGTGTAGGATAGCTGGTCGATATACTCCAATGCTCGCTTCTCGTCGCGCTCCCTAACCAGCATAGCTAACGAGTTGAGCGAGTTAAAGAAGAAGTGGGGGTTGATCTGGCCGACAAGCATGTTGTAGCGTGTCGATAGGTTCTCGGTTTTCAGCCGCTCGTTCTCGATGACTATCGCCTGACGCTGCTGCATGAGGATATAGATACGGGCGTAGAGGATGCTCACAACGAGCATAAAGAGCGACTTGGTGAGCACTATAAGGTAGGTGTTGCTGTGTGCATCGGCCGCGAAGAAGAAGACGATGCGCATAACGCCATGCTTAAACGATGTCACCGGCGCGAGATAGAGGGCCACGATAGCTACACCGAGGGCTATGAGCGAACGCTGCGCAAACCTGCGGTTCGAGTAGTTGCCGCTACGCTCGGGCCATGTCAGAATAGCGAGAAGAAGGAACGAGATGATAGCGTAGTAGGCTATCTGCCATATAAACTCCACGGTGCGGCTCGGGCGGTCGTACAACGAGTCGAAGTCGAACTTCTCGCCATTGCGCATAAAGACCTCGTCGAGGCGCGGGTGAGCCTCGGAGAGCTGCCCCTCGGTGTAGGTGTCGCCCCACGCGGGTTGTCGGCTGAAACGCAGATGGTCGCCATGTTGCAGCTTATGGCTATGCACCTGCCATGCCGAGACATAGACGCTGTCGCGCTCCTCGCAGTCGCAGACTATATATCCGTGCAGGTCGCGACTAAGGTATAGAGTGCCGCTGTCGTGCTGCTCGATATTTTCGTCATGCGACTCGCGACTGCCACGCTGATCCATGCCGCGCTCGGTGATGATTGGTAGCAGCAGGTACGAGAAGTTGATGACAAGGCTCAGGGCTACTGCCGTGAGCAGGTGTATGCCTATATGGTTCTTCGGTCGCTTCATCCTTTAAGTCGTTTGGTTACTCCTCTTCATACCACGAGGCGTAGGTGCGGTAGTCGCGTGCCGTGCGGCGGATAATCTCCTCCATCTGCTCGGGCGTGACATCCTTCACTCTCTTTGCCGGTACGCCTGCATATACCGAGTTGGGCTCTAACTTTTGGTTCGAGAGCACCAGAGCGTTAGCCGCCACGATACATCCCGACGCCACCACGGCGTTATCCAAGATTGTTGCTCCCATACCGATAAGACAGTTATCCTCGATGGTTGCACCATGAATAATGGCGTTGTGGCCAACCGAGACGTAGCTGCCTATGTGCGACTGCGAGGGGTGTTTCGAGCCGTCGTAGAGGGTGTGAATAACTGCACCATCCTGAATGTTGGTGTGGTCGCCAATGGTAATTGCATTTACATCGCCGCGAAGCACAGCGTTGTACCATATCGAGCAGTTTGAGCCAATCTTTACATTACCAATGATTGTTGCTGTCTCGGCCAACCATGTCTGCTCGCCAATCTCGGGCTCGTGGCCGCGTACCTTTCTAATTAGTGCCATACTACATCTATCTTTTTTTCTTGTTTATACCTTATTTATATATCTGCTTCATATATTTCGTAGCCTCTTACTCTCCCTTTTTGGACTCCTGCCACAGCTCCTCCATTCTCTCCAAGGGTAGCTCGCCGAGGCTCTTGCCATCGGCCACGGCACGCCCCTCCATATAGTTGAAGCGGCGGATAAACTTCTTGTTCGTACGCTCCAAAGCCGCCTCGGGGTCTATGCCGTAGAGTCGGCAGGCGTTGATGAGTGCAAAGAAGAGGTCGCCCATCTCGTCGCTCATGCGCTCGGCGTTCATCACCGCCATCTCGGCATCGACCTCTCGAAGCTCCTCGTGAACCTTAGCCCACACATCCTCCTTTTTCTCCCAGTCGAAGCCCGTAGCTGCCGCCTTCTCGCCTATGCGAAAGGCCTTGACCATGGCGGGTAGCGACACGGGAACGCCTCCGAGCGTACCGCCCTTGCGGTTCTTCTTGCGGAGCTTCAACGCCTCCCAATTCTGCTTTACCTCCTCGGGGGTGTCGGCATGCACATCGCTATATACGTGGGGGTGGCGGTAGATAAGCTTGTCGCATACGGCGTTGGCTACATCAGTATAGTTAAACGCCCCCTCCTCGTCGCCAAGCTTCGAGTAGAATACCACATGGAGCAGAAGGTCGCCAAGTTCCTCCTTGATACCCTCCATATTTCTATCCGTAATGGCGTCGGCAAGCTCGTAGGTCTCCTCTATGGTGTTGTTACGCAGCGACTCAAAGGTCTGCTCTCTATCCCACGGACACTCCTTGCGCAGTCGGTCCATGACATCCAACAGTCGTGTTGTGGCCATCTCAGCCTCTCTTCTATTCATACTATTTGGTTTTTCGTTTAATTCGTCGTAGTGGTAGTTTGAGTACTCCGAAGAAGGCCTCGCCAAAGATGCTGCTCGACATCTTCGATGTGCCCTCCTTGCGGTCGATAAATATTATAGATACCTCGCTTATATTGTATCCGAGCCTCCATGCTGAGTACTTCATCTCTATCTGAAAGCCGTAGCCATTCATCTCCACAGCGTCGAGGTCTATGGCGTCGAGCAGCTCACGACGGTAGCCCACAAAGCCCGCCGTAGCGTCGGCAACAGGCATGCGCGTTATCATGCGCACATACTTCGATGCGAAGTAGGAGATAAGGAGTCGCCCCATAGGCCAATTTACCACATTGACACCCTCGGAGTAGCGCGAGCCTATAACCATGTCGCACTCTTCGAGGCGGGCATCCAAGCGCAGGAGGTCGTCGGGGTTGTGCGAGAAGTCGCAGTCCATCTCGTAGATGCGGTCGTAGCCGCAGCCGAGGGCATACTTAAAGCCTGCGATGTAGGCCGTGCCCAAACCGAGCTTCGCCCCGCGCTCGATAAGGTGTAGCCTCTCGGGATAGAGCCTCTGTTGCTCGACGACGAGTGCGGCAGTGCCATCGGGCGAGCCGTCATCGACTATGAGCAGATCGAACTGCGGCTCTAAGGCCATCACGCGGAGGATCATCGCTACGATATTCTCTCGCTCGTTATATGTCGGTATTATTACCAATCTCTTCATTACATCATACTATTAAAGTGACGTTTGCCAAATATGTAACGTGCAATTATCGACCCTCGGTATATCGTGCCGACCCTTTTTTTGCGCACAACCTCCCTTCGCTTGCAACCGAGCTCGGGATGCCACTTGATGAATGTGGCCCACGCCCTCGCTATGGCCCACGCCCTCTCGGGGTGGAGCGTTGCAAGGTGCAGCGTAGCCTCCACGGCATCGGCAATGGGGCGAACTACGGCCACCACAAGACGCTGCATAGGCGTAGCGCACTTGTAGAGCATTGCGAGGTTGTTGCGGTGGTTCAAGTATATCTTATTGGCACTCTGTGGGAGTGTGCCTCCGCCGAGGTGATATACCGTCGAGCGCGGCTCAACAACGATGCGCCACCCCGCAAGCTGCATTCTCCACTGCAAGTCGATCTCCTCCATGTGGGCGAAGAAGCTTGTGTCGAAACCTCCGAGAGCGTGGAACACCTCGCCACGACAGCAGAGCGCAGCTCCGCTGCCCCAAAATATGTCGCGTCGCTCCTCGTACTGACCCCCGTCGTGCTCGACACACGAGAGTATGCGACCGCGGCAGAAGGGGTAGCCCAAGTAGTCGATAAAGCCTCCCGCAGCCCCTGCATACTCGAACTCGTCGCGCCTGTCGGCAGATAGAAGCTTGGGCACTACGGCCGCCACATCGTGCTCGTTATCCAAAATCTCGATAAGAGGCTCTAACCACCCCTCGACAACCTCGACATCGTTGTTTAGGAGCAGGTAGTAGTCGCTATCTATCTCCCTAAGTGTACGGTTGTAACCCTCGGCAAAGCCGTAGTTGCGGTCGAGACGCACGGTGCGCAGTGTGGGGTAGTGCAGTGCTAACCACACCAACGAGTCGTCGGTCGAGGCGTTATCCGCAACGACAACCTCGACACCCTCGACCCCCGAGCTGTGGGCTACGATGCTCGGCAGAAACCGCTCCATCAGGCGGCGGCCATTCCAGTTGAGTATGACAACACTTAGCTTCATATTATCTATTCGTGGCCTCGGGTGCGGCCTCTCGCTTATGCTTCCAACGGCGGTGCGACCACAACCATAGATGGGGCACAGCGCATATATCGCGCTCCAAGCAGCGCACATATCTCTCGGTAATCGCCATTTCGGGGCACTCCTCCTCGCCATCGAATATCTGCTCGGCGTACATCTCGTACTCGCCGCGACGCAGATACCTCATACCCACATACCATACCGGCACGCGCAACTTTCGGGCTAACTGCTCGCCACCCTCGGCAAATATTGTATCTTGATTGAGAAAACGAAACCAATTGGAGTCCTTATGGCGGTGGGGATTCTGGTCGGCGATAAGACCCATAGCCAAGGGCTTGCCACTCGGACCACGACCGCTACGGTTTTTGATGAAGTAGCGCAAGCTGTCGTCGCGCGGTACGAGATCGGTATTCTCCAAGGCTCGCATACGTTTGAATAGGTCGTCAAGAGCACTATTCTCCAACGGATGATATATCGACATAAGGTAGTGACCCAGGTCGTGTACACCCATTGCCGACATATACTCCCAGCAGCCGTAGTGGCCACCCATAAGTATCACGTCGCGTTCACGCGTAGCCTCGATGAAGGCTTTGGCCTCGGGGAAGCTCAGATAGCGACGCATCTGCTCGGGAGTTGCTCCCGTGACACTCAGCGTGTTGATAAACTGCTCGGCCAAGTAGCGATAGAAGCGGTGGGCTATCTGGCCAAGCTCATGCTCGCTACGCTCGGGGAAGGAGTTCCTAAGATTCTCCATTATGACCCCGCGGCGGTATCGCACAACATAACGAAGCACCACAAATATAGTATCCTCGATAAGGTAGTACTTCACCCATCGCGGCAGTATCGCCACGCCACGACACATGGTGTAGAGCACTCCCGAGAGGATACGCTCCGAGACGGATAGTTCGTATCGGTTATTATCGCTTGCCATCGCCTACTCCTCCTCGTCGTCGTTATCGTCTCGTGTTTTGGCGTTGAAGCCCTCCACAACAATTACAAATTCGCCCTTTGGCTCGTGCTTACGGAAGTGGGCTAACGCCTCGGCTATGCTGCCTCGTACCGTCTCCTCGAACTTCTTGGTTATCTCTCTCACTACGGCCACACGTCGCTCCTCACCCATAACCTCGGCTATCTGTTCGAGAAACTTAACCACACGGTAGGGCGACTCGTAGAATATCATTGTGCGTGGCTCCGAGGCCATCTCTTGAAGACGCTTCATGCGCCCCTTCTTCTGTGGCAGGAAGCCCTCGAAGCAGAATCTGTCGCACGGGAAGGCACTCTGCACCACGGCAGGTATCAGGGCCGTTGCTCCCGGGAGGGTGATAACCTCGATGCCCTCTTCGACGCACTTGCGCACAAGCAGAAATCCGGGGTCCGATATGGCGGGTGTTCCGGCGTCGGACACCAACGCTACGTCGCGCCCCGAGGCTACCTGCTCGGCAATGCGGCTTACGGTGGCATGCTCGTTAAACTTGTGGTGCGAGTGCATTGGCTTCTCTATGCCGAGATGGTGCAATAGGTGTGATGTGGTGCGTGTATCCTCGGCGAGGATGAAATCGACACTCTCGAGCACCTTTATCGCGCGGAGCGTTATATCTTCGAGGTTGCCTATCGGTGTAGGTACGATGTAGAGTGCTGCCATGATTTACGAGAGTTTGCGTTCGAGTAGCGATACGAGCAACTTAGCACCCTCCGAGTCGGGATTCCACGCGAAGTTCTCGACGATATATATCATTGCATCATCGAGCTCCTCGAACTCGTTGAGGGTCTCGATTGTCGCCTCGTAGCGGTCGTTGTTGCCGTCGAAGAGGTCGCGCACCATGAGAAACTTGTCGTTTAGACCTATCGCCTTGCGTAGGTCGCTGATGCGGTTGAAGGGTGTTGTCGGCTGCTCCTCGGTTGCCATCTTGTCGGCAAGCACTCTCACGCCGCCACCCAGCACATCGCCCAATCGCTTGTCGCCTGCCTCACTTGCGACAGCCGCCGCGGGCTGCGCGGTGGGCTGCGCGGTGGGCTGCGCTACGGGCTGAGCTGCGGGCTTAGACTCCTGCTCAATCTTTTTTTGCTCGGCGTGCAGATGGTTAGACTCTCTGCTCGGCTCTCGCCTTGGGGCTCTCTCGTCGGATGATGCAGGGGTGTTGTATAGCGAAATCATCTTGCGACTCGACTTGCTGCGTACGGGGATATCCTCTTTGCCGAAGAGACCCTCGCTGAGAAGCGGTGCAGCAGGTGCAGGAGCAGGTTCGGGCTCTGGTTCTGGTGTTGGCTCAGGTTCTGGTGTTGGCTCAGGTTCTGGCTTAGGTGCTGCGGGAGTCAAGCCCAATAGAGCGTCGATATCGAGGACCTCGTCAAATTCATCCTCGACAC
Organism: Alistipes sp.; assembly: GCA_045588005.1. Classification (GTDB taxonomy): domain Bacteria; phylum Bacteroidota; class Bacteroidia; order Bacteroidales; family Rikenellaceae; genus Alistipes. The sequence goes on from JAZNDK010000067.1 coordinate 7,928, forward strand.
TCTCCACCTCTGTTTCTATCTCGGCCTCCACTTCTGCCTCTATCTCAGTCTCTACCTCGGCCTCCACCTCGGCCTCCTCGGCGACCTTCTCTAAAAGATCCTCGGCTCTCTCCTTGACAGCCTCTGCCTCAGTAACTGCGGGTGTAGGCTCTACGGTGCTCTCCTTGCCGAGAGAAGATATCTCCTCATAAAGAGCGCGAAGCTCCTCCAATGCTATATCTCGTTCGATGGCCGAGACTCTCGTGCCACGCATCCAACCATCTGCAAGGGTTGTCAGCTTAGACAACCTCTCGACGATACTTTTATCTCTCATTGTTCAAATAATTACATATAGATATATAACGTATCAAAGGTACGAAAATATTTCAAATCTGCAAAATCAAACAGTCATTCTTTATCTCAAAATTGCCAAGTCAACCAATTCATCTCCCAAAAGGGTTAGCTGACACCTCTTTTTGGGCGATTCGCCCCATAGACTTGCTGTTATCCCAAAAAAAAGTATTATTTTCGCAAGCGAAAAGGGGTGAACGATAACTCCCAATGCCTAAATCGAAAATAAGTAGAACGTAGAAGAGATATGAAGAGGTTATTCTTAATAGTAGTGATGCTTCTTGGTGCGCTGCCTCTTATGGCGCAGTCGGGGCGAGTGACAGCAAAAATCATCGACAGCGAGACCAAAGAGGGTATTGTCGGCGCAATCGTAGAGCTTGTCTCGACGAGCGACGAGAACTATCGCAAACACACCACGACGGGTGCCGGTGGAGCTGTTTCGCTCACATCGCTACGCTATGGCAAGTATATGATGAACATCTCGTTTATTGGCTATGCCACCAGCTCCACGGAGATAAACATCTCGGGGGCTCTCAACCTCGGAACGATGGAGCTCTCGCCCGAGAATGTGGCTATCGAGACCGTAGTCAAGGAGGTGCAGGCACTGCGCACCTCGCAGAATGGCGACACGGTAGCCTACAACGCTGCGGCCTTCAAGGTGGCCTCGGATGCCGATGTCGAGGGTCTTCTTAAAAAGATGCCCGGTATCACCGTGTCGAATGGTACGGTCGAGGCTCAGGGCGAGCAGGTCAAGAAGATATTTGTCGATGGCAAGGAGTTCTTCGGAGAGGATGTATCTACGGCTCTTAACTCGCTGCCTGCCGAGTCGGTAGATAGGGTGGAGGTCTTCAACAAGCTCTCGGATAATGCCGAGTTCTCGGGTATGGATGATGGCGAGGGCTACAAGGCTATCAACATCGTCACACGCTCGAATATGCGTCAGGGGGTCTTTGGTAAGCTCTACGGCGGCTACGGCTATCAGCCCGATATCGACGGTGGAGCTCCCGATTTGGAGTTTGCCACCGATATATACACTCCCGAGATTACGGGCGTAACCTCGCACCATAAGTACAACGTGGGCGGTAATATCAACCTCTTCCACGGCTCGTCGCGTGTATCGGTTATCGGTCTGTTCAACAATGTAAACCAGCAGAACTTCTCGTTCGAGGATATCCTCGGTGTGACGGGAGGTGGCGGCGGCATGGGCCGTGGCCGTGGCGTAGGTCAATATATGGTGCGCCCGCAGAGCGGCGTGGCTCGCGTAGGCTCGATAGGTGTTCAGTACTCCGACTCGTGGGGCGAGGGCGACAAACTCAAACTCAACGGCTCGTACTTCTACAACAACACCCTGACACGCAATAAGAGCGTCTTGGAGCGTTGGTACGAGGCTCCGCTGCCCGACGATACCCTTATTCAGGAGGGGGAGTCGGAAACCACGAACTTCAACCACCGTTTCAACATGCGCTTGGATTGGAAGATTAACAAGAATATGTCGATAATGTCGCGCACGAATTTCAGCCTTCAAGGCAACAACCCCTACTCGTTGCAGTATGGCGAGCAGTCGGGCGAGACAGCTACCGAGGAGGGTCTGCCCTACGATATTCTATATAGCGGCTCGAAGTCCGAGTCGAGGGCCTTCCGTGTGAGCGAGTTTTTGCAGTACCGCGTGTTGCTCGGCAAGCCGGGTCGTACTATCACTGTGGATGGTCGCTACGCGTTGCGCAGCACCCCCAAGTCGTGGACAAACAGTTTCTCGACGATGGCTACGCTCTTAGACCCTGCAACGCAGGTTGTGACCCCTGAGCTACGCTTCGTGTCATCGACAGCTCCCCAATCCGAGACCGACCTGAGCGCGAACTTTACATATACCGAGCCCGTAGCCAAAAATGCGCAGATAAGCATGCAGTATCGCTTCGACTATGAGGATCAGGATATCGAGAAGACGGCCTACATAACCTCCGACGACAGCTTCGATACGACAGGCCTTCTGCCCGATAAGTCGCTATCGTCGATGACCGACAGCCGCAGTATCGAGCACCGCGTAGGTCCGGGCTTCCGCTACGCCAAGGATCGCAATACGTTTGTGGCGAACGTCTATTACCAGCACTCGACACTCGACGGAATGGTCAAGGGTGAGAACATAAAGCGTGACTTCGACCATGTGACCTACTTTATGATGGGTAACGTTGCCTTCAACCCGCAGAACACCATACGCCTATTCGTTAGCTCATATACACGCAATCCCGATGTGCGTAACTTGCAGGATATCTACGATATGTCCAATGCACAGTACTTGTCGAAGGGTAATCCCAACCTCGTGTCGTCGTACAACCACCGCATCAACTTCCACTATGTGCGCTCGAATGTGGAGAAAGGTCGTACCTTTATGTGGATGTTCTCGACACAGCTTACGCAGGACTACATAGGTCAGTCGGTAGAGTACAACCCCGACACCATAATTATCGATGATGTGGAGTACAACCCTCTGCAATACTCGACCTACGAGAATATGGATGGCTACGCACAGCTGCGTACCCACCTGAGCTATGGCTTCCCCATTACGCCCATAAAGTGTAATCTAAATATGATGGCTGGTGTCAGCTGGACACGCACCCCCTCGATGATAAATCAGGAGCTTAACTATACGAGCAACCTCGGTTACGATGCCATGTTCACGCTCGGCAGTAACATATCGGAGAACATTGACTTTACGTTGCAGTGGAACGGTACGTTCAACGACACCAAGCAGTCGCTCGCCTCGCGAGGCAACAAGAACCAGTACTTCAACCACTCGGCCTCGGGAACGCTGAAATGGGTCTTCTGGAAGGGCTTTACCCTCACTGCAGCGGTGAACTACAACCAATACATAGGTTTTACGAACAACTATAACGAGGATTACCTTATCTGCAATCTCTACCTCGGCAAGAAGCTCTTTAAGAATCAGCGCGGCGAGGTGCTTATCGGCGTAAACGACCTGCTCAATGAGAATACCGCCTTTGCCCGCACCGTGGGTAGCGGATATACCGAGAATGCGTGGAACTCGACTATCGGTCGCTACTTCACCGTACAGTTTAACTACAACCTCCGCTACTTCGGCAAGAACGCAACAAACGATATTTCGGAGTACGAGGGCATGGATGTTCGGGGCGGTATGGCAGCCTTCGGTCGTCCGCCAATGCGATAGGGTAAGGCGTCGGTATAGCTTTGTAGTTGTGGGTAGATGTGTTATGCTGCTCACAACTACTTGTTTTATAGGCAGGCTTGAAGAGTGTCGCCTTTTAACCGATACTCTCTCTCTCAAAAATGACTCTACCTCGGACTTTGAAACGTAAAAGCTCAAAAAAAATCGCAAGAAAATTTGCATAATCCAAAATATTTGCACTATCTTTGTGATATCAAAATAATATCACTTTGTTTAGGGTGAAAACAGATGTCTAACAATTAAAGTATAGCAGTTATGAAGAGTGGTAAATTTATGAGTTGGCTTTTTGGAGGATGGTCATTGGGAAAGTTTCGCGTGTGGCCATGGAAGATGGAGTTGTGGGGATGTCGCACACCCGAGCGCAAGCCCGACTTCGAGAGGTAGTGAGGATTTGAGAGTAGTTTAATAATAACCCTAAAAACTTAATAACCATGAAAAATTACACTTATTCCGGATGGAAGCTTAACGGCTTCGTTGCCTTGGTGCTCAACCTGCTTTTGGTGGGTGGCATAATCTTCTTTGTCTATAAGCTTGCCGAGGGCACTATGCCTGTTACGCCTACAGTTATTGCACTTGTTGTCTGCGCGTTGGTGTCGTTCATTATGCTCTTCGGATATATCATGCTCGAGCCCAACGAGTCGCGCGTATTGCTCTTCTTTGGTAACTATCGCGGCACGTTCTACGACACGGGCTTCTGGTGGATTAACCCCTTTATGTCGGCCAAGAAGCTCTCAATGCGTGCGCGTAACCTCAATGTCGATCCTATCAAGGTGAACGACAAGGCGGGTAACCCCATCCTTATCGGTTTGGTAGTGGTGTGGAAGATTAAGAACGATGGTGCGTACAACGCAGTATTTGAGATTGACTCGCCAGCCGAGGTGACTGCAACAAGCTCGAATACACGTATGAACGTCTTGGAGAACTTCGTGGCTGTGCAGAGCGACTCGGCACTGCGTCAGGTTGCAGGTATGTACGCCTACGACGAGAATACCAACTCGGGCTCTGATGAGGTGACCTTGCGCTCGGGTGGCGAGGAGATTAACGAACGCCTCACCGACGAGCTCAACGAGCGTCTCTCGATTGCTGGTATCGAGGTTGTCGAGGCGCGACTCAACTACTTGGCCTATGCTCCCGAGATTGCAGCTGCCATGTTGCGTCGTCAGCAGGCCGATGCCATCATCTCGGCACGCGAGAAGATCGTGGAGGGTGCTGTGTCGATGGTTAAGATTGCCCTCGAAAGACTCTCTACGGAGGAGGTCGTGGAGCTCGACGAGGAGCGTAAGGCTGCTATGGTGAGCAACCTTCTGGTTGTGCTCTGTGCAGACGAGGCAGCACAGCCCGTAGTCAATACCGGAACTCTGCATAACTAATTGAAAAGATGGCAGCTAAGGAGCAAAATACACGAAGCTTTATCCTCCGTATCGATGGCGATACGATGGATGCTTTGGAGAGGTGGGCTGCCGACGAGTTTCGCTCGACAAACGGACAGTTGCAGTGGATAATTGCCGAGGCTCTGCGCCGCAGTGGGCGCAAGCCTCGCGCTAAAAAGGTGGCCAAGGAGGGGCCGACGGATGAAACGAAGATATAGTATTCTGCGATACCGCTTCCGCGGCTTCGAATCGAAGGCTATGCGCAGGTTGGGCAAGAGTCCCGACGATGGAAAGATGACGGCGGGCGACTGGGTTATCGTCGTAGCTACGCTCGTTCTGCTCAACTTCGATGATATCCCCGAGTCGATACCCTACAACGAGGAGATAGCCTACATTGCGGGTGCGCTGCTCTTCTTTTTAGGCATCTTCTTGAAGTATCGCCGCCTTGCTCCGCGCCCCTGTTGGAGTCGTGCCACATGGGCAACAATGCTTGTGGCTGCGATATGGAGTGGCCTGCCGTGGATACTCTATGCGAGTGGAGATATGACCTTCGAGGAGGCTGGTTACGTGTCGCTCTGCTCGATTGTAATGTGGATAGCGAGTCTCGGATGCTGGCTGCGATTGCGATATATACGTCGTCGCTCGCGCGAGACTATCGCCCTTATGCGTATGCGTGCCAACCGCCGCAAAGTTAGCTATTAACCCTAAAACTCTTGAAATATGGTTGATATGAATGTCGTCATACTTGCGCTTATCTCGCTACTTGTTGTAATGATGGGTGTCGTTGTGCTTATGGGTCGCGGCGACTGGTTGATATCGGGCTACAACACCTTACCACCCGAGAAACGCCAGCAATACAACCTGCCGCGATTGCGACTTGTCACGGGTCTTGGAACGATTATAGTGATGCTTAGTTGGGATATGTTTACCATCTTCGACTTGTATGATGTTGGCTCGTATGTTGTTTTGGGTGAGGCTGTGGTTATGGTCGTGATGTCTAAGACGTGGGCTAAACGTGGCTTTTAGCTCTGCGACATAGTCTAAATTGGGGTGCAAGGTTGGACTTTGCACCCCTTTTTGCCCACATAAAACACACCTTGCAGATATACTATTGCTTGTCAATTTATAATGTCTCCTGAATATCCACCGTCGCCATAGGCGAGCAAGGCAACGCTTTGCCACAAGCCTCCCTTTGTCAGCGTTGCGATTAAAGCAAGTGCAGAACAAGTTTACTTGTTATGCTGAGCCAGAGCAATGAAAAGAAGCGTAGCGCACTTAAAGGAAAGGTCTTTTTAATTTTTAACTGATTGATTTTCAGTGTTGGTTTTTTT
>JAZNDK010000068.1:0-19557 GCA_045588005.1 Alistipes sp.
GGCTACTCGGCTTTGACATGGTATAAGGGCGAGGACCCACGCCCCGACTACTACCGTAAGTTACCTTCGTACTATGGCGATAGGTTGGAGCGTCGTCTTGCGTTGAATAACTTCTCAGAGGCTAATGGCGATACTCCCAAATTCTCGGAGATTGATATCGAGACCGACAAGATGAAGTATATCGAGTATTTGCAGAATTGGGATGGCTATATCGACTTCGACGGTCTTATTCGCGATAACTATATGGGCGATGTTGATCCAACCTATGGCGAGGGACACCGCTCTGTTGCGATGATCGAGGAGAGACATACCGACCAGATAGACTATAACTTCGCAGCGCAGTTGGAGCACTCGTTCCGTGGTGGCTCGAAGCTTACGGCAGGTGTGCGTGCGCGTATCAACCGTACGGAGTATTATAGCGAGGTTAAGGACCTGCTTGGTGGCGACTATTGGCTCGATGTAGATAAGTTTGCCGAGCGAGATTTCGGCTCGAATGTCGAGGCTTATCAGAACAATATGGAATACTATCGCGAGCATGGCCACGCTCAGGCTGTCAAGGAGGGCGATAAGTATGGCTACGACTACTACGCACACGTTCGTCAGGGTCAGCTATGGGCTATGTACGAGGTCTCGGTAGGTGGCTTCTCAGCAAATATCGGTGCTGAGGTTGGCTACTCGGAGATGTGGCGTGAGGGTCTTTGGGAGAAGGGCTTGTTCCTCAACGAGAATGCCAATGGCAATATCGGCCTGACGTCACTCGGCGACTCGGAGCATATCCAAAACCTTACGTATAAGGGCAAGGTAAATCTTCGCTATCAGTTCTCGGGCGTACACTCTGTCGAGGCGAGCGCAACGATTATGCAGAATCCTCCCACCTTCAACAACGCCTTTGTCTCGGCTCGTACGCGAAATCAGGTAACCCCGGGCTTGGATGCAGAGAGGATTTACGGCTTCGATGTGACCTACAACCTGCGTCTGCCATGGATTAAGGCTCGTTTGTCGGCATACTATACCCAGATGATGGATCAGTCGAAGGTTATCTCGTTCTACGACGATACGCAGAGCTCGTTTACTAACTTTGCGATGTCGGGTATCGATAAGCGATATATGGGTGTCGAGCTCGGTTTGAATATTCCTATCGCTTGGGGCTTGTCGCTTAATAGTGCAGTGAGCATCGGCGACTACATCTACACTTCGAATCCCGAGTTTACGCAGATGATTGATAATAGTGCTACGGATGTGGTTCACAGCGTCGTTACATGGAAGGGTATGAAGGTTGAGAGCACGCCTCAGACAGCTATCAACGTGGGTCTTAACTTCCGCGGCCCGAAGAATTGGTTTGCATCGATCGACTTCAACTACTACGACCGCCTGTACCTCTCGATGAACCCGATGTATCGTACGCAGTATCTTGCACAGGAGATTATGCGTATCTACGACTTCCAGAACTTGGAGTCGGGTCGTCAGAAGCAGTATGTTGCAGATGTTATCGACGAGATTCGCGCTCAGGAGGAGCTTGGTAATGCCTATACGTTGAGTGCCAGCATTGGCAAGAATTGGTATATCAAGTATCGCTATACGCTCGGTTTCAGCCTTCAAGTAAACAATATTCTCAACTGCCAGACAATACGCACAGGTGGTTACGAGCAGATGCGTCTGAATAAGATATCTGATCCATTTATCTTCCCCAATGCCGAGGAGGGTATGTCGATAATTCAGAAGCCTACGACCTATTCGCGTTTCGACTCGAAGTATTTCTATATGAATGGCTTGAACTACTATCTTAACATCTACTTCAGATTCTAATCTACAAATTTAGAGTAATTATGAAACTAAATAAAATATTAGCAGCAATAGCCCTTCTGCTCGGTGTTGTGGGTTGTTACGAGGAGCACTCGTTAGTCGATAAGCGAGAGTTTGTCACCGACGAGAGTTTCGAGGAGATGTTCCCCGAGGCTGTCCACATCTCTATTGCCGAGCTTAAAGCGGCCTTTGGTCCTATCAGCAAGACGGGCGTCAATAGCGGCTGGAATAACACGATTTATAAAGTCGTGGGCGAGGATATCTTCCCCGGTGAGGATGTTTATATCAAGGGTAAGGTCATAAGCAATGACGACGAGGGAAACGTCTATAAGTCGCTATATATTCAGGATGAGACTACGGGTATCGAACTCAAACTCAATAATAACGTGGGCCTGCGCTATAAGTATGGCTCGTGGGTATATGTGCGTCTTAATGGCCTCTACTTGGGCAACTACCGCATGATGCTCTCGTTGGGAGGTGCACCTTCGGAGTCGTACAACAAGGCTGGCGAGCATAAGTTCTATGCCAACTCTAATATAGAGCTTCAGGATATTATCGACCAGCACGTCTTTCTTGGTCGTCAGGATGAACTTACTGTTGGCGAGTATGATGTTTGGGTAAACAATAAATCGGCTGTAGATATCATCACCGTTACTAAGGATAACTACACTGAGGTATTAAGTAAGGAGAGCGTAGAGCTTGAAGGTAAGTTTCTTGGTAGCAATAAGACCGATTCTAACGGTATCACACGCAATGTCTTCACTATGCCTCGTAGAGAGCTTATGTTTGGTCGTTTGATACGCTTCGAGGGGTTGCAGTGCGACTATGCAGGCGTTCCTAATCAGGATGGCGAGACTAACCCGGCGTTGAAGAGTGGCTCGTTTGAGAATATCTACCCGAGTTGGCTCTATACCGACCCTCGTCCTACGGTATCTAAGGGTTGGTATCATTGGGCATATAAGGAGGAGATTACAGGCCGCAGCCTATATGGCTCGGTACTCTTTACCTATAACCCCGATGCACAGTATTGCTCGGAGGATGGTGTCTATGCATTGCGTACGAGTGGTTATTCGCGCTTTGCACGCCGTAATGTATGTAAGGATAAGGAGATGGCCAATATCACGGCTATCTATGGTATCTATGCGCAGCAGTCTGCCTATGCAGGTGGTGCTGACGACTACGCTTCGTATCAGCTCACTATCAGCCGCTATTCGGATATCGAGTTCCACAATGGCGAGGCAGCTCTGCTTACCGACAAGGAGGTTGAGACGATGACTACCGAGGATATGAGGTATGTGCCTTGGATTGATGAGGAGGGCGAGTCGGATGTGATGTAAAGTGTGAGTTATATAGGTACTGTAAGTTAGATGGGCAAAGTTGCCAATTTGTTTCATTTACTATAACTCATTTAGCCTACTCCCTATCTTATGGAGAGGCTTACTATTATGGCCTTGCAATACAATTCGCGATGTAATATTTATTCAATCGCGTAAACGAGAGGGTGACTAATTTAAGATTTAGTCACCCTCTCGTTTATTACGAAAGTTTTTATATTAGCGTCAATTCTGACGGTGGTGGGTATGATGTTGGTAGTAGGTTGTATCTAAAAGGAGTTGCACTATCATCAAGTTCACATAATTCTTTGTCCATCAGATTATGCTCGATTGCGTATGTGTATGCTAGTTTAAGATACCTGCGCAATATCATTAAAGGTGGAAATATCCCTCTCTCGTTATACCATTGGAGCAAATCTTTCTTTCCCTTGCTGCTATTGCATGATCTACAAGCACAAATAATGTTATCTGCATCATCTTCTCCACCTCTATATTTTGGTATGAGATGATCCGCGGATAACCCATTTGTGGCGTGACAATAGGCACAGTGTCCACTATGCTTAATTTTTATCTTTTCGTCATCTATAATTGATCTAATGGACATAGTTCTGCTGTTTAGGCCTTTATATAGACGTGCTCGGATGATATAATGGATGCGTGAGTACTTTGCTGCATTCTCGGATACGGCAGAGTGTGCCATTGCTAAATTGGCGTATGACCAAAAAATTTGCTCTTGTACAGTTTTGTGCTCCATATTTCATCTTTTTGTGTAAAGATAAAAGATGTTTTATTTATATGCAAATGGTTGTAAATATATAGTAATTTATCGGTGTAACTAATTGTCGTTTGCAAATAGTTTTGTATATTTGCAAATTGATATATATGTAGCCAAAATATAAGTGAAGATATGATAAAGTCGATGACGGGCTTCGGTAAGGGCGAGGCCGTGGTTGGAGATAAGAGGTTTCGAGTGGAGTTGCGCTCGTTGAACTCTAAGCAGCTCGACCTGAGCATTAAACTTCCGGGCAAGTATCGTGCTGCGGAGGCCGAGGTGCGCTCTATCGTGACGCGAGAGTTGCAGCGTGGTAAGGTAGATTGTTATATTTCGGTCGAGGCAACCACGGCACAAACCACAGCACATATCAATCGCGAGGTCTTCAAGGCCTATACCGACGAGCTGAGAGAGGTTTGTAACATGAACTTTTTAGCTCCCGACAGCGACGCTCTGTTGCGTGCAGTGCTTCGTATGCCCGACGTTGTAACGTCGGAGGAGTTGGAGGTAGCCGACGACGAGCTTGCCGCTATTATCGAGGCCACAAATATTGCTGCAGCCCAGCTCAACGAGTTCCGAGTGCAGGAGGGAGCAATACTTATCTCGGACCTGTTGCGCCGAATCGACCTTATCGAGAAGTATCGCCACGATGTTGAACCGTACGAGGCTGCGCGTGTCGAGAATATCAAAAACCGCATCCGTGAGAATATCGAAAAGCTCGCTTTGGAGGTTGATAACAATCGTTTGGAGCAGGAGATGATATACTACATCGAAAAACTCGATATTACCGAGGAGAAGGTGCGTCTGGATAACCATTGTCGCTACTTCCGCGAGGTGGCTGCCGATGAGGAGGCTCCGGGCCGCAAGCTCGGCTTTATTGCTCAGGAGCTCGGTCGCGAGATTAACACCATGGGCTCAAAGTCGAATGAGGCCGAGATGCAGCGTCTGGTGGTTCAAATGAAGGATGAGTTAGAGAAGATTAAGGAGCAGGTGCTCAATATCTTATAAAATGTCGTTATATGGGTAAGTTGGTTATCTTTTCGGCTCCGAGTGGCTCGGGTAAGACAACTATTGTTAGAGAGTTATTGAAGCATTTCCCCCGCTTCGAATTCTCGATTTCGGCTACATCGCGTGCGCCTCGAGGTGCCGAGCAGCATGGCGTAGATTACTACTTCTTATCTCACGATGAGTTTCGCGAGAGAGTCGAGCGCGACGAGTTTGTCGAGTGGGAGGAGGTATATCAGGGCACATGTTACGGCACGTTGCGCAGCGAGATGGAGCGCATATGGAAAAATGGTAATATAATCATTTTCGATGTCGATGTTATGGGAGGTATTAACCTCAAACGACTCTTCGGCGATGATGCCTGTTCGATATTTATCATGCCCCCGTCGGTCGAGGAACTCGAACGACGTTTGAGAGGCCGTGGTACGGATAGCGAGGAGGTGATTATCAAACGTATAGGCAAGGCCGAGTTTGAATTATCGAAGGCTTCGGAGTTCGACCATACGGTCATAAACGACAACCTCGAGGAGGCTGTTAGAGAGACAATATCAATTATCGAAAATTTCTTAAAGTAGAGAGCTATGAAGAAGAGAATGTTGCTATATTTTGGCTCGTTCGACCCCATACATAATGGCCATGTAGCGTTGGCCGAGTACGCCCTTGACAGAGACCTCGCCGACGAGGCGGCGTTGATTATTTCGCCCCAAAATCCCTTTAAGAAGGATCTCTTGCAGACGCCCGAGTTCATGCGTTTCGAGATGGCGGAGTTGGCCTGCACAGCATCGCGCTACAAGGGTAAGATTAGGCCTTCGGCAGTGGAGTTTGTCTTGGAGAAACCCTCATATACTATTAACACGCTCGACTACCTCGTGGAGAACCATGGCGAGGATATGGAGCTTTCGATTATCACGGGTAGCGATATCTGGGCGCGTTTTGACGAGTGGAAGGATTATCAGCGCATCCTCGACGAGTACAAAATCTATGTCTATCCCCGCAAGGGTTACGCCGTTGAGAAGTTTGCCGACCGAGTGACTATCTTGGAGGATGCACCCTTCGTGGAGTACTCTTCGACCGAGGTGCGAGGCCGTGTGGAGCGTGGCGAGAGTATCGCCGATATGGTTGCTAAGCCTGTCGCCGACTATATCCACAATAATCAGCTTTGGACTGTGGCCGGCGATATTGTGCGCCTAACCTCGATGATCGAGTCGGGAGGCGAGCGTGCCGAACTCTATATCGAGCGCGGCAAGCGTTACTATCGATACAACGAGTGGGGTAAGGCTATCAATGACTTCAACGCTGCCAAACGTCTCGACCCTCAGAACGAGGAGGCGAGTCAGCTCTACGATATGATCTACGAGATTTTGTCGTTCCCATACAAGGATATCTATAATCCCTGATGTGAAGCCATGATTGAGATTGACGATAAGATTGTTTGCCTCGACATCCTGCGCGAAGGCTTTGCTTGTGATTTAGGTCGCTGCAAGGGAATATGCTGTGTCGAGGGCGACTCGGGAGCTCCGCTCAATATCGACGAGGTGGACATCTTGGAGCAGGAGTGGGAGAACTACTCGCCATATATGACCGCCGAGGGCCGCGAGGCAGTCGAGGAGCAGGGATTTATGGTCGTAGATGTCGATGGCGACTATACCACGCCACTTGTAGATGATGCAGCGTGCGCCTATGCCTTCGAGGAGAATGGAATCACGTTTTGTGCTATCGAGCGTGCCTATCGCGAGGGTAAGTGTTCGTTTATCAAGCCTTTGTCGTGTCACCTCTATCCGATACGTGTGGCTCGTTTCCGCAATGGCTCTGTAGGCCTGAACTACCATCGTTGGGCTGTGTGCTCGTCGGCGAGGGAGTGTGGCTCGAAGCTCGGTATTCCGGTTTATAAGGGCCTTAAAGAGCCTATCATAAGGGCCTTTGGCGAGGAGTTTTATGCTCAGTTGGAGCTTGCTGCCGATATGCTAAACGAGCAGAAGTAGGCAGCCGAAAAAGTAGATATACTGTTTTAACATGTTTAGAGTATTAACCATTGCGGCTCTCTTGATAACTTGTTGCTGCGGAGAGCTCTCGGCTCGTCTTATATCTTCGCGAGATAGCCTTGCGACAAGTAGGGTAGATAGCCTACGGGTCGAGCCTAAAGATAGCTTGGCTGCGATTAGTAGTGTCGATAGTCTTAAAACGAAGAAACCGCAGAGCGTATCTCCTGTGCGCACTCTCGGTGTAGTCTCAGTTATCGATACGTTGCCTACTGATAATGAAGCACTTCGTATCATTCTCTTCAATGATAACACATGGCGATATGTCCTCTCGGAGGAGTATAAGCAGGATACCACGGTCTTTAACGACCATTGGGATACGGAGAAGACCCACGCCTACGCCGACGTGGAGCTCGGGTCGTTACCCGAGAGTGTTGCGATACGCCTTGTCGATTCGTTGTCGAGCTACCATTATCCCTACAAGGGACGTCTTAGCTCACGCTATGGCCCACGTCGTGGTCGCCCCCATCAGGGTGTGGATATGCCCCTTAAAATTGGCGATCCCATATATGCTACGTTCGATGGCAAGGTGCGAGTGTCGCGCGTGGCAGGCAACTATGGAAACCTCGTAATCATCCGCCATAATAACGGTCTTGAAACATACTATGCCCACCTCTCTGCTCGCAGCGTCGAGGTTGGCGAGTGGGTCGTTGCCGGCCAGCAGATAGGCTTGGGTGGCAATACGGGCCGTAGTACAGGTCCGCACCTCCATTTCGAGGTTAGGTATCGCGGACAGTCGTTTGACCCAGAGCGACTTATAGATTTCGCAACGGGCGATATGCGCCGCTCGGAGTTGTTGCTCAAACGTCGTCATTTTAGTATCTACTCGAAGTACGAGCAGGACTTCGACGACGAGATCGAGGCCGAGAAGCAGGAGGAGGCCGAGCGTAAGGCTGCCGCTGCGATAAAGTATCATACGGTGCGTTCGGGCGATACGCTTGGTGCTTTGGCGCGTAAGTATGGCACGACGGTATCGCGTCTATGTCAGCTCAACAATATTAAATCGACCTCGATATTGCGTATCGGTCAGCGTCTAAGGGTGCGATAACCCGATAACTATCATATGCGACGATTTACTCTTTCGATACTTGCTTTGTTGTGCACCATATTTACCTGTGGCGCACAACCTCACATTTTACCCACCCCGCGTAGTTACGAGGCTTTGGAGGGCTACTTTACCCTTACCTCCTCGGCTATGGTGAGTGCCGAGCATGAGTCGCTTGGCCCTGCCGCGGAGTATCTTGCAGAGCATGTCGGTATTTCGGTTGGGGATTCATCGTTTGCTGCTGTGCGTCTAATTCTTAACGCCTCGCTCGATAAGGAGGAGTATCGCCTCAGTGTGAGTAATGGCGGCATTGCTATCGAGGGTGGTAGCTATGGTGGAGTATTCAATGGTGTAGTCACTCTGCTGCAACTGCTTCCCGAAGGTGTTTACAACAAGACACTTACGTTGCCATGCAGTATCGATTGTTGCGCGATTAGCGACGCGCCTGCGTATAGCTATCGCGGTTTTATGCTCGACGTATGCCGTACATGGATTACGAAGGAGGCCATAATGGAATATATCGACATTTTGGCCTATCATAAGGTAAATGTCCTGCGCCTGCACCTCACCGACGACGAGGCATGGCGTATCGAGATAGAGTCGCACCCCGAGCTTGCCGAGGTCGGAGGCTTTCGAGGTGGAGATAGCCCTATATGGCCGCGCTATGCTCGTTGGGGCGAGCGTTGGGGTGGCTACTATACGCACGCTGACATGCGCGAGATTATCGCCTATGCTGCTACACGTAATATCGAGGTAATCCCCGAGATTGATCTTCCGGGCCATAGCCTCTGCATGGCTACCATGCACCCTGAGATATTGTGCGACTATACGCCCGATACACGCGCTTCGTTAGGCTACGACGACCGCAATGTCTTTTGTGCATCGCGTGAGGAGAACTACGCTCTGCTGGATGATATTTTGGCCGAGGTGTGCTCGCTTTTTCCTTCGGAGTATATACACATAGGAGGCGACGAAGTTGATATGTCGCAGTGGCGAAAGTGTGCCGATTGTCAAGCTCTTATGCGACGCGAGGGTATAAATTCCGAGGCTGAGTTACAATCCTACGTTATGCGCCGACTATGCGACATTTTGGCAAAATATGGAAAGCTGCCGGCCGCCTGGAACGAGGCTATCGATGGCGATATGCTGCCCTCCGTAACGCAAGTATATGGCTGGGAGGGTGTTGCGGAGTGTCGCGCATCTGCGGCTAAGGGATATCCTACGGTTGTCGTTCCCGGGCAATACTTCTACTTTGATATGAAACAGTCGTCGCGCGAGCCCGGCCACGATTGGGCGGCTATCTTCGATATGAGTAAGGTCTATGGCTTCGGTTTGGAGTCTATGGGTTTTACCGCCGAGGAAATGTCTAACGTCGTAGGTTTCGAATCGACATTTTTCAGCGAGATATACGCTTCGAGCAACCCTGAGAGTCCCGATTATCTGCACTACCAAACCTTCCCGCGTATGCTCTCCTTTGCCGCTGTGGCGTGGGGTAGTAATCTGAGTATGCCGTGGGAGGAGTTTTACAACTCGGTCGTTGCGCACTACGACAGACTGGATGCTATGGGTGTTGCCTACCGTCTTATGCCCCCTCGGCTGACTATCGAGGATGGCGTATGCTACCTCTCGACCGATGATGGCTCGATGCTCTATTGCCGCTCGGAGCGCGATGGAAAGGAGCGTCTATTCAATGGCCGTATGAGTGTTAGGGAGGCGGCGGCTTACAGTTTTGTGTCGCGTCGAGGCGAGGCCTGCTCTCCCGAGGTGGCTACCGCGGCCCACCTGCGCACCATACAGCCAAAGTTTACCATCACATCGTCTATGGGCGACAGCGAGCGTTTCTCGTTCGCTAAGGCTGAGGGCTATGGCCGTCTTGCCCGCACGTCGCGTGCCGCCCATGTTGGCGACTGGGTGATGTTTACCTTCGAAGAGGCTGTCGCTTGCCGCCGTATGTTTGTTGCCACGGGCAATTTTCAGCTTCCGCGCTATCTCTTCGAGAGTGGATATGTCGAGCTCAGCTACGATGGAGTATCGTTCGAGAGGGTTGGCTCGCTCGACTGTGGCCGATACCTCATCGAGCAACCCGTGCACCCTATCAAGGCTGTGCGTATTGTCTCCACCTCCGAGGGTAATGGTGCTCGCTGGGTAGCTATTCAACCACCTAAGGTGTGGCCTTTGCTCGATTAGAATGTGCGTAATGCTGTATAAACATGCGTTAAATTTGTTCTGAAACATTTGTTTTATAAATATTATTTTTGAGGCAATATTGCGAATGACGTTGATTACCAATGAGTTATACGTCTTTCATAGTCTGTGAGCTGGCATAACAATAATTATTCAGTCGTTTTTTTTGAAAAATATTTGGGCTGAGTCTTTGTTGTTAAAAAAATTTTATTTATCTTTGCTATTGTTAAGAGTGCGTATGCGTAAAGGGTTATAGGGCTATATTTTTGAAAAGTAGGCTCTTATAGCATAAATACTACATTTTTAACGATGTGTGCAGTACGAAATATTTGATGTCTTGATTGACAATTTCAGGGTTTCTCGGGGTGTGATGAGGAGCTCGTGTTGTTGGTTTTTCGACTTTTTAATTATTTAGTTGCCACGTGAGGTTGTTTTGATATAGGCAGTAATGCAATAACGACAATAAACAGAAAACCAAACCAATTTAATTTTTTTATTTATTAACTCAAAGTTTTTCTACTATGAAAAAGTTTTTATTCGTGGCAGTTTGCTTGGCTCTTTCGCTAAGTAGCTGTATCAAGGATGGCGAGTCTGCTTCAATTGAGCAGATCCGTGTAAATTATGCAGAGAAGTTGGCTGCTGAGTCTGCACTTTTGCAGGCACAGGCTGAGGCAACTAAGGTTCTTGCAGAGGCTGATGCTGCTATCAAGTTGGCAGAGGCTGAGGCTCTTAAGATCCAGAACCAGATTGCTGATATCCAGCGTCAGCTTTTGGAGGTTGAGCTCGAGTTTGCCAAGGCTCAGCTTGAGGTACGTCTTGCAGAGCTTCAGGCCGAGTTGGCAGAGGTAGCTATCCGCATGGAGGCTGCTGCTGCTGAGGCTGAGAGAGCTGCTCTTGCTGCTAAGGCTGCTTTGAACGAGGCTAAGTTGCAGTATATCAATAGTGTAACTAACCTTGAGGCTGCTGAGGCTGCTCGTCTTGTTGGTTTCTTCAATGCTTATGCTGAGGCTGTTGAGGCTACTCTCCAGGCTAAGCAGGAGCTCTCAGGTGCTAAGACTTATCTTGCAATGATGCAGAATGATCTTCTTAGCGCTGAGGAGTATCGCGATGCTGTTGCTGCTGAGGCTGATGAGAACATCGCTGAGTACCAGAAGAATATCGCTATTTACGAGAAGGCTATCGAGATTCTTAAGAAGTATCAGACATCTACAACTGAGGAGATCGATGCTGCTATGACTCAGCTTCAGCTTGACTACATGGATCTTAGCAGAGAGGCTAATAAGGTAACAGATGAGGCTAACGCTCTTGCAGAGGAGCTTGATGTTCAGGATCCTTCAAACCACGCTCTCTACCAGTACTTGGCTTCTAATCCTTTGAACCTTGTTACTGTACAGCTTATCGAGGGTACACCTTGGTTCGGTTACTCGGTTCTCAACGACGATCCTTTGACTGCTACTATCGAGTACGACTT
The DNA here is from genome assembly GCA_045588005.1 of Alistipes sp. Classification (GTDB taxonomy): domain Bacteria; phylum Bacteroidota; class Bacteroidia; order Bacteroidales; family Rikenellaceae; genus Alistipes. The sequence goes on from JAZNDK010000068.1 coordinate 11,654, forward strand.
CTTCCCCGTATATGTATGCTACTACTACGAGGACTACAATGAGTACTACGAGCTCGTACAGTACGGTTACGACCTCTACGCAGAGGAGAGCATTCTTGTAGAGAAGACTTACGAGGATCAGGTATTCGCTTACGAGTACAACGAGCTCGCTGGTCTTGGTGAGTACGACGCTGAGGCTGTTAAGGCATACGCTGAGTTCGTAAAGAACAACCAGGCTGACTTCCTCTCATTCCTTGAGCAGGTTGAGACTCAGTTAGCTGAGCTCGAGGCTCAGGTTCCTTACTTCAGGGGTGCTACTGAGAAGGCTATGGTATGGGCTGAGGCTGACGCAGTTTACCAGGCTCTTTATAAGGATACAACTGTTGAGTCATATATCGACTACGCTGCTGGTGTAATCGTTACTACTACTTACGGTGCTTACAAGGCTGCTGACCGTGCTTACAACGGTGGTGTAGATGAGAGCGGCTGGTTCCCCGTAGAGATTGAGGGTGCTAAGCAGGTTGCTGATGCTGCTAAGGCTAAGGTAGAGGCTGCTGAGGATGCTGTATTGGTAGCTAAGACAGCTCTTGAGGATGCTAAGAAGGCTCTTACTGACGCCGGTGCTGATGCTACTGACGAGCAGAAGGCTGCTGTAACTGAGGCTGAGAAGGCTCTTGAGGCTGCTGAGCTCGCTTTGACTTATGCAGAGGAGGAGCAGGAGATTGCTGACAAGAAGGCTGAGGTTGCTAAGGCTGAGTTCGAGGCTGCACAGAAGGCTTTGGAGGCTGCTGTAGCTAAGGTAGAGCCCGCTAAGGAGGCTGTTGAGGTAGCTAAGCACGCTTACGACCTCTACTACATGGAGTTCGCTTCTCACCTTGGCGTTGATCAGTACGCTGGTTACTGGGCAACTGACGAGACTACATGGGAGGAGTACTATGTTGAGGTTGATGCTGCTTCTACATACGAGATGTGGCAGTACCAGTATGACGGTTGGATGGAGAATGTTCAGTACCAGAAGGATAGCTATGTAAGATACCAGGCTGAGTACGAGGCTCTCATCGACGGCTTCGACACTGAGGCTGCTGAATTCCTTGCAACTGTTGCCGAGCTCGAGGAGGGTGTAGCTGATTACGTTAAGGCTTACAACGAGCTTTACGCTAAGGCTGTTGATGCTGCTCTTGAGTCAGAGATCGCTTGGTACAAGGCTGACGTAGTTGCTGAGCAGTACTACGCTCTTGCTGCAACATACACTGAGGCTGAGAATATGGAGAACGAGATTGCTGCTTACGAGAACGCAATTGAGTCTGCTAACGAGGCTATCAAGACTGAGGAGAACCGCAAGGTTGAGGCTGCTAACCTCACTTCTGTTGAGGAGGCCGTAGCATTTGCTGAGGAGGCTCTCGCATTCGCAGAGGAGAAGGTAGCATACTGTGAGGAGCGCGAGGCTGAGGCTAAGGCTGCTCTTGATGCTGCTGACGCAGAGTAACTTAACCAACGGTTTTTGTAACGGCTAAAAAAAGATAAAGTTATGAATATTAAGAAGCTTTTAATATCGGCCGTTCTACCCGTATTGTTTCTAACAACGGCTGTAGCACAGGAGGTCGAGGGTGACTATACACCCGTAAAAAACGACTTCACTGTGGCTGCAACCGTGGGATACAATAGCTACACATCGGTTCAGGCTATGCCTGCAAACTTGAATAGCTACTCAACTCAGGCAATTTCTACTGATTGGACTGATAAAAAGTTGATGGTTGGCTTTGAGGGTGGCTGGTTTATGACTGACCTTTGGAAGCTTACTTTGGGTGGAGGATTGACTTTCACTAATAACCCCGGTTATTATGGAGTCAAGGGTCTCGACACCGGCGATATAATGGCAATCCCCGGATATGAGCCGGTGGCTGATGCCTACTCGTTCGGTTACAATGTGACCCTCGGCGCAGACCGCTACTTCAAATTGAAGGGCGTCAAGAATTTGATGTTGTACGCGGGTGTACGTGCCGGCTTTGCTTACGCTGTAAATGAGCAGTATATTGAGGAGCAGTGGCTTACTAAGTCTTCTGCCGAGACGTTCAATATTCGTGGTGCTTTGACCTTCGGTGTTGATTACTTCTTCCTCCCCAATATGTATGTAGGTATTTCGGTTGATCCCGTATGCTACACTTATGGTTATGTAGCGTACAAGCCCCTTGCTGGTATCAGCAACTTGGCAGCAGATAATCACCATATCGGCTTCCTTGCTGCTCCCACAATCAAGTTAGGATTTAAGTTCTAATTGAAATAACTAACCACTAAGCCCGATCTTCCAAGGTCGGGCTTTTTTTTGTTTTCTGGCGTATGGGGGGGCGGGTGTTTAGACTATTTTGGTTGGGTAGTATATAGGATAGCAGGTATAGTAGAAAATAGATAGGTAGAATAGGTTTATAACCCATTCTACCTATTTCCCTTTAATTCGGTATATTCCTTAACTTCACGTACTGCGCTAAACAAAACTTAATCTCCTGAACTACGCGAATACCTTATTTGTGCCTTAGCCAAGCAGAATCTTAGCCTGACGGCGTGCAGCATCGGTAATCTCGCTGCCCGATAGCATCTTAGCTATCTCGTCGATGCGTTCGGCTGCGCTTATACGGCGTATGTTACTGCGACCATCCTCCTTATATACCACAAAGTGTGCGCCCATCTTCGCAGCAACCTGAGGCAGATGAGTTATGTCGATAACCTGCATCTTCTCCGATAGCGAAGCGATAATATCGCCCATCGCATCAGCAATACGACCCGAAACGCCGGTATCTATCTCGTCGAAGATGACCGTGGGTAGCTTCATGCTCTCGGCCAACATCGCTTTAAGCACCAACATAACGCGCGAGAGCTCTCCTCCCGATGCGATACGCTCGATGGGAGCAGGAGAGGCTGTGCGGTTAGCACTAAACAGAAATGCTACGCTATCGCATCCCGAAGGTGTGAAGTCGGCTGTCGGTGTGAGACTGACAATAAACCGAGCATCCTCCATGCCTAACCCCATAAGCATATCGACCATGCGCCTCTCAATCTTCTTGCATACCCCCTGACGAGCATTGTGTAGAGCCTCAGCGGCACCTCTACACTCGGCAGTAGCTCGATCTATGCGCTCGCGTATGGCGCGTAGCTCGGCATCGCTATTGTCAATAGCTGCAAGGCGACGCTCATACTCGGCACTCTTAGCCAAGAGGTCGTCGTACGACTCGGCGCGGTGCTTCATCTCGAGCGAGTATATTGTGTTTAGTCTATCGCTAAGCTTCTGGAGTGTCTCAGGGTCGGAATCTATCCTCTCGGCCTCGTCGGCAGCTGTCGCGCTTATATCTTTAAGCTCCTCGACAACAGCATGTAGCCTCGACGATAGCATCTCGGCCGTGTGGTAGCGGTTTGCTATTGCCGAGAGTTCCCTCTCCGAGCGTGTGAGCTCGGCCACTGCTCCTACCTCGTCGCTATCCAAGCGGTTACGGAGTGTAAGCAGTATCTCGTTGATGCGGTCGGCACTCTCCACCGTGGCGAGTCTCTGCTCCGTCTCGCTCTTCTCGTCGGGGCGTAGCTTTGCAGCACGGAACTCCTCGACAGTATATCGCAGCCACTCCTCCTCCTTACGGGCTGTCTCGGCCTCGGCAATCATGCGTCGCTCCTCGGCGCGTAGTGCGTTAAGCTCGCCAAGTAGCTCAGAATAGCCCCTGAGCAGCTCTCCATTGCCGGCGATGGTGTCGAGTGTGCGGGTACGAAAATCCTCGGATGAGAGGACTAAGTTTTGGTGTTGAGAGTGAATATCGACAAGTCGTGAGCCTAACTCCCTGAGAATAGTGAGCTGCACAGGCAGGTCGCCAACGTATGCGCGGCTCTTGCCCGCAGTGGTAATTATGCGGCGAACGATAATGTCGTTCTCATACTCCAAGTCGTTTGCCTCGAAGAAGGCCTCTAAGCCCTCTCCCTCGATGTTGAAATGAGCCTCGACAACGCAGTTGCGCGATGCATCTTTGAGGGCTTGTCCCTCGTTCTTGGCACCGAGCAGCAGTGACAGTGCTCCGAGTAGAATAGACTTACCCGCACCTGTCTCACCTGTGATGATGTTTAGGTGCTCGTTCCACTCTACGCGCAGTGAATCTATCAGTGCGTAGTTCTCTATCGATAGGCTCTTTAACATATCCTATTTCAGACTATCAATCTTATCTGCAATGAGGCGAGCGACATCGCTCTTCGACATCAAGGGGTGCTCGACGCTGCCGCTTCTATCGATGATTGTCACCTTGTTGGTGTCGCCACCGAAACCAGCTCCCTTGTCGCGCAACGAGTTGAGCACTACGAAGTCCAAATTCTTGCGTTGCAACTTCGACTCAGCATTCGAGGCCTCGTTGTCTGTCTCCAAAGCAAATCCTACGAGGATGCGGCCACCCTTATTCTCGCCCAAACACTTGGCTATATCCTTTGTGCGTACCAACTCGATAGTCATGTCGTCGTCGCTCTTCTTTAGCTTCTTGTCGGCCACAACCTTGGGTGTGTAGTCGGCAACAGCAGCGCACATAACAGCACCATCAGCATCGCTCCACGCCTCGGTAGCTGCACGATACATATCCTCGGCACTCAGCACATCGATACGCTCCACGCCCTCGGGTGTCGGCAGCGTTGTGCGACCACTTATAAGCTTTACCTTAGCACCGCGACGTGCCAACTCCTCGGCAATGGCATATCCCATCTTTCCCGTCGAGTGATTTGTGATGTAGCGTACAGGGTCGATAGGCTCGATTGTCGCTCCTGCGGTGACGATAAAACTCTTGTCGCTAAGACTCTTACTCTGCTCCTTAGCAAAGATGGCCTTAACCTGCTCGACAATATCCTCGGGCTCGGCCATGCGGCCCTTACCCACAAGACCACTCGCAAGCTCTCCTGCGGCGGGCTCGATGATAGCCACACCACGCTCGGCAAGCGTGCGTAGGTTCTGCTGTGTGGTTACATGGGCATACATGTCGAGGTCCATAGCCGGAGCTATGGCAACCTTCGAGCGTGCCGAGAGATAGGTTGTGAGTAGCAGATTGTCAGCCACGCCCGTAGTCATCTTAGCCATAGTGTTGGCCGTGGTAGGGGCGATAAGCAACATGTCGGCCCACTCGCCGAGCGAGACATGTGAGTTCCATTCGCCATTCTCGGGGTTGAAGAACTCGACAAGTATAGGATGCTTAGATAGCGTAGCCATCGTTAGCGGCGTGATAAACTGCTTAGCCAAGGGTGTCATTATAACCCTCACGTCGGCACCCTCCTTCACTAAAAGACGGCACAGCATAGCTGCCTTGTAAGCTGCTATGCTGCCTGTTATGCCGAGAATGATGTGTTTACCGCGTAGCATGACTACTTCTCTGCGCCGTGGCGGAAATATACCTCGCCATCGAGGAACTCCTCCGTGGCGATAATCGAGGGCTTAGGAAGACGCTCGTAGAAGCGCGAAATCTCAATCTGCTCACGATTCTCAAAGGTCTCCTCTACCGAGTTATCCGAGGGTGCCGAGAAGTCGGCAAGCTTACGGTTAAGCTCGGTTTTAAGCTCGGTAGCAATCTGATTTGCACGACGAGCAATGATGTTGATGCTCTCGTAGATGTTGCCCGTGGGTGTGTCGAGATCGACCAACTTGCGGGTGATAGTGTTTCCGGGAATGTTCTTCTTAATCTCCATTATCGTATATTGTTTATTCGTTTTTCGTCTCTTCTGCCGTTGTGCGGCTGCGGTCGATAAAGTTGCGCGACAACTTAGCCATGCGCTCAACCTCTTTGAGGTATTTCGACTCGGGATACTCGCCGAGGAACGTGTAGTAGTGGTCGAGCATCGCAAGGTATCGGTCCACCTGTTTTGTCTCTATCGAGTTCTCAGCAAGACGGTAGGCCGAAACAGCCGTGTAGTACATCATCTTCTCGCGGTATGGCGACTCGGGATAACTCTTCATGCTATTCTTGAAGGCTACAATTGCCGACTTATAGCGACCTATCTTGTAGTAGGTGTAGGCGTTCAGGTAGCTCTTCTCCATCAGTCGCGAGGTGAGGTCGTCTAACATCTCCTGAAACTGAGGAAGATTCTCCGACTCGGGATAACGCGACATAAACTCTGTGATGGCGATGATTGCCTGCGAGGTTATTGTCTGGTCGCGCTCGGGAGGTGGCGACATGTAGTAGTGGCATAGTGCATACATACCCTCGGCATCCTCGATAAAGGGGCTACGGCCGAACTTACGGCGATACTCGTCGAGGAGCGATGCTGCCTCATCCCAATTATGCTGCTTGAATTTGCAGTGAGCATTGTAGAATGATAACGAGTCCTCGCGGGGCGAGCCTACGTAGATGTGTCGGCATGCCTCGAAGAGGGTAGATGCATTATCCCACTTACCATTATTGTAGAGCTCCAAGGCCTGCTCGTATGCATAGTTAGGGTCACCCGACTTTATAGCCTGATTTACCACGCTGCACGATGCTACAATGGTGGCGAGTGTTGCAGTAGCTACGATATATCCTAATAGACGCTTCATTACCTTTTGTTCGTTATCGCGCTTATGGCTATAAGCGCACAAAGTTACACATTATTTTTGAATTAACGAACATATTTGCTAAATTATTGCCACACATAGTGTGCCGTTTCTCGGCAATATCATTTGGTAGGGTAGTTGTGGCGATTCTGCATAAAAAAGAGAGTGACCAAATGGAGTTCCATCTGGTCACTCTATCTTCGAAGCAGTGCTTCGGTAGGCCCAAATTACTCGGCAACAACCGCGAACTTGATAGTAGCCTTAACCTCGCGGTGAAGCTTTGCAGTAGCCTCGAACTCACCAAGAGTCTTAACTGAATCTACGGTGATGTTCTTGCGATCTACCTCGATACCCTTCTCCTGAAGAGCAGCTGCAAGGTCAGCAGCGGTGATAGCACCGAAGATCTTCTCCTCCTCAGCCTTAGCTGTGAGTGTAAGGTGTAGATTGCTGATTGTCTCAGCCAAAGCCTGTGCGTCAGCCAAAATCTTAGCGTCTTTGTGAGCACGCTGGCGAAGGTTCTCGGCGAGTACCTTCTTAGCCGATGCAGTGGCAGCCTTAGCGAAACCCTGAGGAATCAAGTAGTTGTTGGCATAGCCAGGGCGAACATTAACGATATCGTTAGCGTAACCCAAGTTCTCTACATCTTTGATAAGAATTACTTCCATAGTCTCTCCTCCTCTTTATTATTTCATACAATCGGTTACGAAGGGAAGGATCGCAAGGTGACGAGCACGCTTTACGGCCTGAGCTACCTTCTTCTGGAACTTCTGAGAAGTACCGGTAAGACGACGGGGCAAAATCTTACCCTGCTCGTTGAGGAACTTCTTCAAGAACTCACCGTCCTTATAATCTACATACTTGATACCGAGCTTCTTAAAGCGGCAGTACTTCTTCTTCTTAACATCTACTGATACGGGGTTGAGATAGCGGATCTCAGATGCACCCTGCTGTGTGTTCTCTGCCATAGTTTACTCCTCCTGTGATTTGTTAGCAAGCTTAGCACGACGCTTCTGAGAGTACTCAACAGCGAACTTGTCCTGCTTGAAGGTTAAGAAACGAATGATACGCTCATCGCGACGATACTGAGTCTCGAGAGTGTTGATGATTGAGCCCTCACCAGTGAACTCTACAAGGAAGTAGAAACCGGTGGTCTTCTTCTGAATAGGATACGCAAGCTTCTTCAAGCCCCAGTTCTCGAAATTCACAATCTGACCGCCGTTCTCGGTGATTACGCCCTGGAATTTGTCAGCTACCTCCTGCACCTGTGCATCAGAGAGCACGGGAGTGACAATGAAAACGGTTTCGTAATTGTTCATAATTGTTTAATTAATTAAAGTTTTGTGCATAAAGCGGTGCAAAGATAGCGATTATTTTTTATTCTGCAAATCCTCCC
>JAZNDK010000069.1:0-11495 GCA_045588005.1 Alistipes sp.
GCCGCGACGAGAGGCAGCGACTTCGCAATGGTCTTAGGCCGCAGGCGCAGCCTTTTTACGGCTAATCAGCGGTTAGGCCCAATTTGTCGTTAAAAGCCGTGAGATGTGGTGCGAAATGAGAGAACTCCGGATGGGACATACTAAGCGTATTTCCCATTCGGAGTTCTGAGTTTCGTGCCGCAGATTGCGGCTTTTCACGGCAAAGTTGCCTATTCGTCGATAAACTCGATGATTACGCCCGAAGCCGTATATTCCGTTCGGGTGTAGATAGGGGCATAACCGGCGACGCTCGTTTTGAAGGTGATGTTGATAATCGTCTGAGAGCCTGTCAGGTTGGCATTCTTGTACATGTCAGCCAAGGCGTTGCCCCGTAACGATTTGGCCGATAGGCCTCCGATGCCGAAAACCGTTGTCTTTGTCGCCGAGCCGTTAGCGATGCCAACAACCTTGAAGTTGTTTTCGCTCAAAACAACCTGCGTCTCAGAGATGTTGTGGTTGTCGGTGTTGTAGAAGTGTGTTGCGCATCCTCCTAAAAATAGAGATGCCACAACCAAAATGATAAGTCTCTTCATAATCTATTCTCTTGAATTTGTTACTTTACACTCTACAAAGATATAGATACTTTTGTAATCATCCAAATAAAATCAGCAAAATTTTGTGGGGGGGGGTAAAGTGCATATACACAGCAATATAGGTGTTTTGAGTGGGACTATACGCCATTTGCAACATCTTCGCGGAGAGATATACGGATGGGGTAGTTGTAACATAAATTATGCTCGTATGTGGCGTGGGTTTCAGGTAGGTTCTATAAAATTAGGTCGAGTTAATTTTGAAGATTATTGTGAGGAGATTTCTCATTTATTATGAAGGCGCAATGCGAGCATTGTAACTGAGTAAAAATGAGGAATATACCGCAATAAATTCAAAAGCAACCGAAAAATAGTCTGCCGTGAATGAGTAACATATTTACTAATTTATAGAACATACCTTCATTTATTTTGTATATTTGCACCAAAGAATAACATATTTACTAATTTATTGAACACCCAATATGTCAGTTGAAAGTTCGGTAAGAGCCGTTACAACACTGCGCCTTACGGAGATGAAGCAGCGCGGCGAGAAGATAGCCATGCTCACGTCGTATGACTACTCGATGGCCAAGATTGTAGATCAGGCAGGTGTCGATGTAATCCTTGTGGGTGACTCGGCAGCAAACGTTATGGCGGGATTCGAGACCACACTCCCCATAACCCTCGACATGATGATATACCACGCCAAGTCGGTGGTGCGTGCCACAAAGCGTGCCTTGGTGGTTGTCGATCTTCCGTTTGGCCACTACCAGGGTAACTCGAAGATAGCACTCGACTCGGCAGTGCGCATAATGAAGGAGACCGAGGCCGATGCAGTGAAGCTCGAAGGCGGCGAGGAGATTATCGAGTCGGTAAACCGCATACTCTCGGCAGGCATACCCGTTATGGGCCACCTCGGACTTACGCCTCAGTCGATACATAAGTTCGGTACATACAACGTGCGAGCAAAGGATGAGGCCGAGGCAGCAAAGCTCGTGCGCGATGCACACCTGCTCGAAGAGGCGGGCTGCTTCGCCGTGGTGTTGGAGAAGATACCCGCCGCATTAGGTAAGCGCGTATCCGAGGAGCTACATATCCCGACTATCGGCATTGGCGCAGGTGGCGCAACCGATGGTCAGGTGCTTGTGGCACACGACATGCTCGGCATAACACAGGCATTCTCGCCCCGTTTCTTGCGCCGCTATGCCGACCTCGGCACGACGATATTGGAGGCCGTAGGCCACTATGTGGATGATGTGAAGAGCCGCGACTTCCCCAACGAGAAGGAGCAGTATTAGAGGGTAGTATAGAAACAAAGGGCGCGCGTCTATTTCGACTGCGCGCTCTTTGTCTTTATAAGTACCACGCCATTAGCCCCTCGAAAGCCGTAGATATTGGCACCTTTAAGCACCTCGACACTCTCGACATCGGCAATGTTGATATGTTGGGGATTGACCTCCTGACCATCGCATAGGATAAGGACCGCCGAGGAGCTATTCACCGAGGCCTGACCATAGAGGCAGAGCTCGCCATTGACCCATCGCAACGAAGAGACATAGACAAGCAACGCATCGATAACGTTGCTATGACCCGTGGCACGCAGCCTATCGCCCGATATGCCCGACGAGAAGTCGATCTTCTCGCGACGCTTGACATAGCCAAAGCCTATATCGGCAATCTCCTCGGACTCAACAGCTTGATATGTAGCATTATCCGCGCCGAGGGTTATATGTATGCTGCGACGACCCTCAACAGGTATAAGCAGCTCCTTACCACGCAGCACTACACGCAACACAGCATCCGAGGCAATATCGGTAAGGCCGAAACGCCCCCTCTTATCGGAGAAGGTAACCTTATCGCTATCGACAACCTCGATACGAGCCTTAGCACCTCGGCCATCGGCATATAGAATCAAACCGTTAAATGGCTCGCCCTGAGCCACATCACTCTGCTGCGCCAAAACACCGAAAGTGGCAACAAACATGGCGATAACAGCCATAATAAATCTTCGCATAGTCACACTATTAAGCTTTACACAGCACAAGATACGAAATTTATAGCAAAAACGAGAATATTGCTGTAAAATTATGATTTCTTAAAAAAATTTATTATATTTGCAGATGTAAGGTGGATTTAATACTTTGCTATTTCTAACTTAAAAATATAACACACTATGAAAGAGGCTATTGCAATTCTAACAGGTGGCGGTCCTGCTCCTGGCATGAACACAGTTGTCGGCAGCGTTGCCAAGACCTTTTTAGCTAAGGGTTATCGCGTAATCGGTCTTCATTACGGCTACTCGGGACTATTCAACCCCAACCCCCGCTACGAGGATCTCGATATGTTCCGCGTGGATTACATCTTCAATCAGGGTGGTTCGTACCTTACAATGAGCCGTTTCAAGCCTACCGACGAGGATTTCGAGAAGAACTTTAACCTCGACTTCTTCAAGACCAACAACATCAAGTTGCTCGTAACGGTAGGTGGCGACGACACCGCTTCTACAGCAAACCGCATCGCTAAGTTCTTGGAGGCTAAGCAGTATCCTATTGCCAATATCCATGTTCCCAAGACTATCGACAACGACCTTCCCCTGCCCGCAGGTATGCCCACCTTCGGCTACCAGTCGGCAAAGAATGCAGGTGCAGTTATCGGTCGTGCGGTGTATAACGACGCCCGCACATCGGCAAACTGGTTTGTTGTGGCTGCCATGGGCCGCTCGGCAGGTCACCTCGCCTTCGGTATCGCTTCGGCATGCCACTACCCTATGATTATCATCCCCGAGATGTTCAATAAGACTAAGATTACCATCGACAAGATTATCAACCTTATCGTGTCGGCTATCGTTAAGCGTAAGATTGTAGGCATGGACTATGGTGCTGCTATGGTTTCGGAGGGTGTATTCCACGCTCTCGACGAGGAGGAAATATTGAAGTCGGGTATTCAGTTCTCGTACGACGACCACGGACACCCCGAGCTCGGTAAGGTATCCAAGGCCGAGATGTTCAACACCTTGTTGGAGAAGAAGTGCAAGGCTCTGGGTATCAAGGTTAAGTCGCGCCCCGTGGAGATTGGCTACGAAGTGCGTTGCCAGACCCCCTGTGCCTTCGATTTGGTTTACTGCTCGCAGCTCGGTATGGGCGTATATAAGCTCTTCTCGGAGGGCAAGACCGGCTGTATGGTATATATCAGCCAGGAGGGTTATGTATCGCCTCTCTACCTTAAGGATTTGCAGGACCCCGAGACAGGCAAGATTCCTCCTCGCTTGGTCGATATCAACGCCGACAAGATTCACCAGGTTATCGACAACCTTATGCACTACATCACTCCCGCGGACTACGAGGCAGCAAAGGCATACCTTGCTAACCCCGAGGAGTACGACTTCAAGAAGATTCTTAACTGGTAGCAATAAAGCTACACTCTGCATCGAGGCCGGCCACATAGATATATGGTCGGCCTCGATTGTTCACTACTATCGCCAAGTTTAGACTATTATGCAAACAGTGTCCCCTCACAACATAGCAACTTAACTCGCTGTAAACAAATAAAACAGACGATAAAATTTAATTTGCCGCAAAAAAAATTGGGGCTGACCCATTGGCCAGCCCCATTTCCAAGGTTGAGTAGCAGAGTACTACTCCTCGCTCTTCTTGATGCGACGCTCCTTGATACGTGCCTTCTTACCCGTGAGGTCACGCAGATAGTAGATACGTGCACGACGTACTACACCATACTTGTTTACCTCGATCTTGTCGATATGGGGTGAGTAGAGAGGGAAAATACGCTCCACACCTACACCATTCGATACCTTACGAATAGTAAACATCTTAGTCTTGCCCGAACCCTTGATCTGGATTACCACACCACGGAAGCTCTGCAAGCGCTCCTTGTTACCCTCCACGATACGATAAGTTACCGTGATGGTGTCACCGGCACCAAACTTGGGCACATCGGCCTCACTCTTGGTCCACATCTGCTCGTTCACGAGTCTGATCAATGCATCTTTGTTCATCGTTGCAACAAAAGTTAAATGTTTATCGCTCAACATTATCGCTGTGTCTGCACTACCATATTGCCACCCTCGACAATAATCCTTCGACCACAGATTAAACCTCGGCCAAGACCGCGCGTACACCCTATATAAGAGGTTGATACGGGCGACAAAGGTAGAAATAAATTTTCAATTTACAAAGCTCTACGCCCAATTTTCGTACAATAAGAGTTTATACACCACACATATATACAACTTTGGAGCCGACTAAAAAAGGGGGCTAGTCGGCTCCAAAGCATATTAAAAGAGCACTACTTACTCAATGGTAAGCTCATCAATAAGCCACTTTGCACCCGCATATTTCTCGATAACGAAGAGAACGTAGCGAATATCTACAGCTATGGTGCGCTGCAACTCGGGCTCGAAGGCTACGTCGCCCGACATCGCCTCCCAGTTACCGTCGAAAGCCAAACCAATAAGCTCGCCCTTGGCATTCATCACAGGCGAACCTGAGTTACCACCCGTAATATCGCAATTCACGAGGAACGCTACGGGAAGCTCGCCATTCTTATCGGCATAGCGACCATAATCCTTCGCCGCATGGAGCTCCTTCAAACGAGCAGGCACGGTGAACTCTACGGGGTTGGCAGGATTCTCCTTAGCCATCACACCATCGAGCGTAGTGTAGTGCGTATAGATAATACCGTCGGCAGGGCTGTAAGGCAAGACATTACCATATGTCAGACGTATTGTGAAGTTAGCATCCGAGGCCCACGCCTTATCGGGCTGCATCTTCATAAGACCGTCGATATAGCGGCGGTGGCCCTCGGCAAACTTATTGTTTGAAGCTAGCACCTTAGGATAGAGCTCGCGGTAAAGCTCAATGATAGAGCTTGCAAGCTCATTTGCAGGATCCTCCTTGAAACTCTTATTACGAGCCTCCTCATCAAGAGCCCCAATAGCCATGAACCTCTCGTAAGAGGCAAGCTCAGAGTTATCGTAAAGCCAATCTACATAGGCATCGCTATTACCGCCAAACTCCGTATCAATCTTACTATATATCGAGGGGAGAATAGTGTTGTTCTCGCGGTAAATCTGGAACATTCGCTTAGCCACAGCACGGTCAGCCTCGGCGTCGTAATCCTTATAGAAACGCTCAACATCTCTTACACCGAACATAGGCTGAATGAGTTCCACAGACTGAAGGAAGGCCTCCGAGATATACTGCAACGCGGCATTCTCGGCCTTAGCCTCACTCTGCGACTCGGCGATAAGCTGCAATGCTCCGATATATCCCTCCTCTGGTAGAGTATTAGCATCGGCCCACTTCTGGAAAGCCTCCTCCTGAGCCTGCTTCTTGGCCTTAACACCGAGCTTCTCTACTCCACGCGACATGCCGATAGAGTTCCTCCAATAGTTTGCCGACTGCGCATACTTCGAGTCGTACTTAATACGCACAGCCTGATCCTCGTCCATAGCCTTGCGCAAAATCTGCTGACGCTCACCACGAATATAGATACGCTGAGGATTCTCAACCTCCAACATATAGTCAATCTCGTAAGAGGTCTTATAACGCTCGGTAGAGCCCGGGAAGCCCATAATCATACCGAAGTCACCCTTCTGGACACCATCCAACGAGATATTGAGCCACTTCTCAGCCTTGTAGGGCACGTTATCCTCCGAGTACTCGGCAGGGCGGTTATCCTTGCCGGCATAGACACGGAAGATAGAAAAGTCGCCCGTATGACGAGGCCACATCCAGTTATCGGTATCGCCACCAAACTTACCGATAGACGAGGGAGGTGTACCTACCAAACGGACATCGGTATATACCTCATAAACAAATGCAAAGAACTGATTACCACCAAAGAACGACGGAATAACAATCTGCATATTGGGATACTCGGCCTCGAGCTTAGCTACCATAGCCACCTTGTTCTCACCCGCGATATTCTCATACTCCTCTTGCGATGCTGTCGATGGAACGTTACCCATAATATCGGCAGTCACATCGAATATATGGCGTACAAAACGCACGCTCAGACCCTTTGCTGGGAGCTCGCTCTCGCGATTCTCGGCCCAGAAACCATCGGCAAGATAGTCGTGCTCGACAGACGAGAGCTGCTGAATTGAAGAGTAGCCGCAGTGGTGGTTAGTAAAGAGCAGGCCGTCGGGCGAGACAATCTCGCCGGTACAGCCACCTCCGAAGATTACAATAGCATCTTTGAGAGAGGATTTCTCTGCCGAGTAGATATCCTCGGCCGATAGCTTACAGCCATGCTTCTTCATATCCTTGCTGTTCATCTTCTTGATGTAGGGCAACAGCCACATACCCTCGTCGGCAACAGCCGTAAGCGAGATACTCACGAGTGCCAAGAGTGTTAAAAATCTTTTCATACGATAATTTTATTTAAGTTAGTTACTTCCTGCTTACAAAGGTACGATTTTTTAGGGAGTTTTATTATGCTCTGCGAAAAAAAATCGGCCAACATGGTGTCATTCTGGCATTTGTTACGCCACAACAGCGACACAATGTCTTCCGAGAGTGACATAATTTCTTCTTTTTAGCTTTGGCAAAACTTTTGTCGCAAGAGTCTGCAAAAGGCAAAACAACGATAAAATACAGATAACCATGAACATTAACACACTAACAATCAAGGCACAGGAGCTGTTGCAGGAGGCGATGGCCCTGTCGCGCGAGCGAGGGCAACAATCGCTCGAGCCGCTGCACATCTTGGCTGCGGCAATCAAGGATGACGACTCATTGGCGAGCTACCTGCTTGGCCGCGTAGGAGCAAACCTCGCAACGCTGCGCAGCGAACTCAACGAGGCGATAGCACGACTGCCGAGGGTTGAGGCCACCGAGCAGAACATCTACTTCTCGAGGGAGAGCTCTGCCGTGATACAACGAGCTACGGAGCTAACGCGCACCTTTGGCGACCGCTATGCCTCGGTTGAACATATCGTAGCCGCCATTGCCAAGGAGCGCAGCTCGGCACGCGACATTCTGCACCGTCACGGCATAAGCGAGGAGCAGCTTATCGCCGCAATCAAGGAGTTCCGCAAGGGCGAGAGTATAAACTCCGCAACGGAGAGCATGGAGTTTGACGCCTTGGGTAAGTATGCCATAAACCTCAATGAGGGAGCTCGCTCAGGCCGCTTAGACCCCGTGATAGGCCGCGACGAGGAGATACGCCGCGTACTACAGATTCTCTCGCGCCGCACAAAGAATAACCCCATACTCGTTGGCGAGGCCGGAGTTGGTAAGACGGCTATTGCCGAGGGTATAGCCCACCGTATTGTCGATGGTGACGTACCCGAGAACCTGAAAAATAAGACTATATACTCGCTCGACATGGGAGCTCTCATCGCCGGTGCAAAGTATAAAGGAGAGTTCGAGGAGCGACTGAAAGCCGTGGTAAAGGAGGTTACCTCCGCCGAGGGTGAGGTGCTGCTCTTTATCGACGAGATACACACTCTTGTAGGTGCAGGCAAGAGTGACGGAGCGATGGATGCCGCCAACATCCTAAAACCCGCCTTGGCGCGTGGCGAGCTACGCACGATAGGTGCAACGACGCTCGACGAGTACCAGAAATATTTCGAGAAGGACAAGGCCTTGGAGCGTCGCTTCCAGAGAGTTATGGTTGATGAGCCATCAATGGAGGATGCTATATCTATCATGCGAGGCTTAAAGGAGCGATACGAGAATCACCACCGCGTACGCATCAAGGATGAGGCGATAGTCGCCTCTGTCGAGCTCTCGCACCGCTACATTACCGACCGTTTCCTACCCGACAAGGCTATCGACCTTGTCGATGAGGCGGCATCGCGACTACGCCTCGAGATGAACTCCGTACCTGAGGATATCGATCAGCTCGACAGGCGCATACGTCAGCTCGAAATCGAGCGCGAGGCGATACGTCGCGAAGGCGACAAGGAGCGCATCACTCGTCTTGATAGCGAGATTGAGGAGCAGAAGGCGCAGTACGCTGCGCTGCGTGCCAAGTGGCAGTCGGAGCGCGACCGTCTAAAAGAGCTACAAGAGTCCAAGGAACGAATAGAACGGCTCAAAATCGAGGCTCAGCAGGCCGAGCGCACAGGCGATTATGGGCGTGTTGCCGAGCTTCGTTACGGAAAGATTGTCGAGGAGGAGCGTCGCGTAGCCACCCTCGAAGAGGAACTGCGTCTAACGGCCGATACAGCGATGATCAAGGAGGAGGTCTCGGCCGAGGATATTGCCGAGGTGGTGTCGCGCTGGACCGGAATACCACTTAAACGTATGCTCGAGTCGGAGCGCGAGAAACTTCTTAACATGGAGAGTGAGCTACATCGCCGCGTGGTGGGACAGCAAGAGGCAATAGAGGTGGTATCGGATGCTGTGCGTCGCTCACGTGCCGGACTCTCGGATAGCCGCCGACCCATAGGCTCGTTTATCTTCCTCGGAACAACGGGTGTAGGAAAGACCGAGTTAGCGAAGGCTCTTGCCGAGTTTCTGTTCAACGACGACCAGATGCTGACGCGTATCGACATGTCGGAGTATCAGGAGCGACACAGCGTATCGCGCCTTGTTGGTGCGCCTCCGGGGTATGTGGGCTACGACGAGGGTGGACAGCTCACCGAGGCGGTACGCCGCAAGCCTTATAGCGTGGTGCTGCTCGACGAGATTGAGAAGGCCCACCCCGACGTCTTCAACATCTTGTTGCAGGTGCTCGACGATGGCCGCCTGACGGATAACAAGGGGCGCACGGTAGATTTCCGCAACACGATAGTTATCATGACCTCGAATATGGGTTCACACATCATCGCCGAACGTTTTGCCGCTGCGGGCGACGAGCCATCTGCCGAGGTTATCGAGCAAACCAAGGAAGAGGTTATCGAGCTACTCAAGCAGCACCTAAAACCCGAGTTCCTAAACCGTATCGACGAGATTGTGATGTTCGAGCCACTCGGCCGAAAGGCAATTGAAGAGATTGTAGATATGCAGCTGCGAGGCGTGGCACACCTACTGCGCGAGAATAGCATAGAGCTTATATACACCTCGGCAGCACGTCGCCATATTGCCGATGCAGGCTTCGACCCCCTATACGGAGCACGCCCCATCAAGCGCACAATACAACGCGAGGTGGTAAACGAACTATCGAAGCGCATACTTGCCGGCAGTGTCGAACGCACACGCCCCATACGCCTCGATGCCGACGACAATGGGCTACACTTCGAGAACTAAGCCTCACCACACAACAAGTAGGGCTGACTAAATGCATTTAGTCAGCCCTACAAGGTTAAATAGTCAGATTAGATTATAGTACATCCAAAGTACCTACATAAGTACCCTTAAGGTTTGTACCGTTTCCATCAACCACATCGTAGGTAAGCTTATATCCTGCTGCATCATCCTCGATGGTCACGCTACCCGAAACAAGGCTAATGTTGTTAATCTTCGACGAACCAGTATCGCAGTAGTGACCCGATGCATTACCGGCAGCTAATGTGTATGTACCCGTAGCCAACGAATTCTTCTCACCCCTCGGGAATACATAGAGGTCAAACAGCACGTTTGTATTGCCATCCTGAGACTTACCCGAGAGCTGGGTTAAAGTGTGGTTAGGAGCCCAAGACTCATTTCCCGAATAGCTAATACCGAATGATGCCCACTCAGTTACGGGGAGTGTAGGATCAACATAGAGGAAGCCTCTTACTGCGTCGTCATACTCAAATGTTACAGCTACATCGTTCCAAGTAGCCTTCTCTGCGTTATACTGCTGAGTGATGAACTTACCTGAAATCTTAGCCGTCTCGGTAGTCTCATTAACCTCGATTGTGAGCTCACACTCTGTAATTGCCGAGGCATCATTCGGAGCAGAGAAACGATATACACTGTTAGACTCTACTGAATTAGCAGGAGTTAATTCTGTAATACTACCAAGTTGGATACCCTTTTTCTGACGACCGTTATACTTTGTGTATGTATCGCTATTGATATACTGTACATTTGCAGGGTTAATAGCTACGGTTATACGAGTCTGAGGAGTGCCGAGCAAACGATCCTTCTCGACAAGAACCAAATCCCAAATCGCACCCTGCTTGCCTGTACGAGCTGAAGCAAGAACCTCAGTAACATCCATCACAACATCATCGGGACAGTTGTCGAACTGTGTAACCTCCTGTGTCCAAGTCTTATCGCCACAAGTAACAGTAATCTTTGCTTTACGATTACCCTTCGCTGCATTCTCAGCAACGTCGTACGAAATGTAGCCATTGATGATTGCTGATGACTCCTCGGCTGCAAGCTCAGGCTCCGAAGGTGTCTCGGGCTGCTCGGGCTCGGCAGGAGCGATGTTATCCTTAATATTGGTAATCCAGTCGGTAACGCCCTCGGGAGATAGATACTCTACCGTAGCTGACACCTGAGTTCCCTCCTCGGCAAACTTAATTTTGTAGGGGATAGTCACAGTCTGCTGAGTGTAGTCTATCTCGATAGGAGAGCCAGCCAGAACCTCCAATGTCATAACACCACCCTTCTGCTTAACGATAACCTTAACCTCAGACTCAACATAGGTAAGTGTGATAACACCCGAACGCTCCTCCGTGGTATCGGTCTCGGCAACATTGTAGTTTACGCGACACTTCTCAGTGTCGATTTCGCCAAGAGAAATCCAATCGGCAGTTGTTGTAGCTACAACCTCAGCTCCCTCTACGGGATTAACAAGTTCATAGCCGATAATACCGCTACCACCATTGGGCTGTGCTGTTACCGTCTGAGGCGATTTAAGCTTAATCTCGGCCGTGTTCTCATCGCCGGGCTGCTCCTCGCCGGCTGCCTGCTTAACAGTAGCCTCAGCCTTAAGCTCGCCACACGAGAGCACAACCTTAGCCTCGCGAGCCTCAGTAGTGTCGTTTGCAGCTACCTTGAACGTAACCTTACTATCGGCTGCTAC
>JAZNDK010000070.1:0-2520 GCA_045588005.1 Alistipes sp.
TCCTCGTCGCGGAAGCAACGCACAATCTGGAAGTAACGGTCGTAGCCGGCAACCATAAGGAGCTGCTTGAGGGTCTGGGGCGACTGCGGAAGAGCGTAGAACTGGTTAGGGTTCATGCGCGAGGGCACGATAAAGTCGCGCGCACCCTCGGGAGTAGATTTGATAAGGTAGGGGGTCTCGATCTCCAAGAAGCCCTCCTTATCGAGGAACTGACGCACGGCCTGAGCCATACGGTGGCGCAAAATCATGGCGCGCTGCAACGGCGCACGACGCAGATCGAGGTAGCGGTACTTCATACGGAGGTCATCGCCACCGTCAGACTCCTCCTCGATAGTGAAGGGAGGCGTTACCGCACGGTTGAGTATGCGTAACTCGGTAGCCGAAATCTCGATATCGCCCGTAGCCATCTTTGCGTTCTTCGACTCTCGCTCGATAACCTTACCCGTAACTTGTAGAACAAACTCTCGGCCAAGTTCCTGAGCCACAGCCTTAACCTCATCTGCAGAGTGCTCCTCGACGACAATCTGCGTGATACCGTAGCGGTCGCGCAGGTCGATAAAGGTCATCGCTCCGAGGTTACGCACCTTCTGCACCCATCCGGCGAGTGTGACACTCGCACCGACATTCTCAATGCGGAGTTCTCCGCAAGTGTGTGATCTATACATAATATATCTTTTTAGTTTTCGACACGTTTTTAACTAAAAGTTGTATCTTTGCAACTCACAAAGGTAGTAATTTTACTCTAAATTGTCACACCATGGCCGAAAAAAAAGCAGAGCAGAGGCTTAAAGATGAAAAATTTATGCGCATGGCACTAAACGAGGCGGCGCAAGCGTTAGAGTTGAAGGAGGTTCCCATAGGTGCTGTTGTCGTTGCCGCAGATAGGATTATCGGCCGCGGACACAACCTCGTCGAGCGACTTGGCGATGCTACGGCACACGCTGAGATGCAGGCAATTACGGCAGCCATGGCCTCGCTCGGCGGTAAGTATCTGAACGACTGCACGCTCTATGTGACTGTCGAGCCGTGTGTGATGTGCGCCGGAGCATTAGCTTGGAGCCAAATAGGGCGCATAGTGTATGGTGCTGCCGACCAAAAACGAGGCTACTCGACCTACTCGGAGCGTATTGTGCACCCCCGCACCGAGGTCGATGGCGGGGTACTTCGCGAGGAGTGCGAAGCTATGATGAGGGAGTTTTTTGGAGATTTACGCAAATAAGTGGCTGCGAAGATTTTGTATTACACAAAAAAGTTATAACTTTGCATCCACCTTATTGTTAAGGCATATAAAGGTGACGAAAACTATAAACTAAAACAATACTTAACAGACTTATGAAAAGACTTATTATGACTGTAGTCGCTCTCATGGGCGCGACCACTCTCTTCGCTCAGACAGACGTTGTGGCTACCTTCCAGCAGGGTTTGGCTAACGCTAAGGGCGGTAATTTCAATGAGGCTATCGCTCAGTTCCAGGATGTTATCGACGCAAGCTACGACATCGACGAGCCCGACGCAAACCAGCAGAAGGCAATTGCCGGTTCGAAGAAGTTCCTTGTGACTTGCTACAACAAGATGGGTGTTGCCGCTATCAACAACAAGGATTATGAGAGTGCTATCGAGCACTTTACAAATGCAGCCAACTATGCTGAGCTCTACGAGGATATCGCAGCGATGAACAAGAATAAGTCGCTTATCGGTCAGGTATATCAGGTGCAGGGTGCCGATGCCTTCAATTCGGAGGATTACGCTACGGCTATCGCCGTATTCTCTAAGGGCTTTGAGGCCGACCCCCGCAATACAGAGATGGCCCTCAACCTCGCCGAGAGCTACTTCCGCAGCGACATGTATCAGGATGGCATGCGCATCTGCACATCTATCGCCGCTCTTAACGCCGATAAGTTTGCCGAGGCTATCGCCGAGGCTCAGTCGAAGATGGATATGTACACCAACAACGAGGTGGCTAAGCTCCAGATGGCTAACGACTATGACGGCATTATCGCTATGGCCGAGCAGCTCGACGATGTAGCTATGGCTCAGAAGATTACAATGCAGGCTTACTACGGCAAGAAGGATTACGCCAAGATGGTTGAGCTCTCGGAGGCAGCTATCGCAGCACAGACCACAGACGAGGGTCGTAGCGACGTTTACTACTTGCTCGGCGTAGCTTACAACGAGATGGAGCAGTTTGACAAGGCTATTGCAGCCATGAAGAGCGTGACAGCAGGTGGCAACGTTGCTAATGCTCAGGCAGTTATTGCAGCACTTACCCCCGCCGAGTAATTTGTTGTGAAAAGGGGTCATCTGCGACCTCTCAATCATTGGCTCGAATGGGAAATACGTCAAGTATGTCCCATCCGAGCCAATTTCATGTCGCGGCCACTCGTTGTCCGCAACCATCACAATTGTCACAAAACTCTCACAGCTCTCTTTGCTCTATCTCCTCGCCGCAACCACTCAACTACTCTTAACTACTCCCCCCCCCGCTACCCTTAACAACCCTCATTAAGGCCGAAGGCCGTA
>JAZNDK010000071.1:0-15793 GCA_045588005.1 Alistipes sp.
GGTTGCCAACTTGCGTAAGAACTCGACAATCAAGTCACCGATTACGGGCGTTGTTACGGCGCGTAACTTCGAGCCCGGCGACCTCTTTGCGGCGATGCCTATCCTGCATATCATGCAGATAAACAAGCTCAAAGTGATGGCCAACGTATCGGAGATGTACTACCCCGTGGTTAAGGTGGGTCAGAAGGTCGATATTGAGGTTGATATCTTCCCCGGCGAGCAGTTCGAGGGTAAGGTGTCGCGCATAAACCCTGCACTCGACGCAGCAACCCGCACCTTCGCTGTGGAGATTACCATCCCCAACGCTAAGGAGCGTCTGCGCCCGGGCATGTACGCACGCGCAACATTCAACATGGGTCAGAGAGAGAGTATCGTTGTGGACGACGTTGCCGTACAGAAGCAGGCTGGTTCTTCGGAGCGATACGTCTATGTTGTGAATGATGGCGTTGTAGATTACCGCTTCGTTCAGGATGGCCGCAGAACAGGTGACAAAATCGAGATTTTGAATGGTGTCGAAGAGGGCGAGCAGATTGCTATCACCTCGTTCAACCGCCTGATGGATGGCAAGAAGGTAGAGATTATCAACGAGTAATCGACTAACCCGCCAATTTAGTTGTAAACGATTTAGCGACAACAAAAGATGAAAATTTACGAATCAGCGGTACGAAAGCCTATATCTACCGCGCTAATATTCATAGCGGTCATTGTCTTCGGCTTGTTCTCGGTGAACAAGCTCGGCATCGACCAATATCCCGACATTGAGGTCCCCTACATCAGTGTTATCACTATGTACCCGGGAGGTAATGCCGAGGATATCGAGACCAACATTACCCGAGTATTGGAGGATCAGCTCAACTCGGTAGATAACCTCGACAAGATTACCTCGAAATCGTCGGATAACGTATCAATAGTGACCCTCGAATTTGAGTACGGTTGCGACCTTACCGAGGCTGCGAACGATGTACGCGACGTAGTGAGCCGTACACAGTCTCTTCTTCCCGATAATGTGGAGTATCCTACGGTGATGAAGTTCTCGTCATCGATGATGCCTATCATGATGCTCTCGATTACGGCCGACGAGAGCTACGCAGCACTTGCCAAAATCCTCGACGATAAGATGGTAAACGAGCTCAACCGTATCAACGGTATCGGCTCGGTAGCCGTTATCGGTGCTCGTGAGCGCGAGGTGCAAGTAAACGTTAATCCCAAGAAGTTAGAGGCCTACGGACTTACGGTAGAGTCGCTCGGTGGCATCATCGCAGCCGAGAATATCAACATTCCCGCAGGTACACTCGATATTGGTAATCAGACCTTTAATCTGAAATCGGACCTCGAATTTGACGATAGCCGCGAGCTACACAACATCGTAGTATCCAATGCCGGAGGTCGTACCGTGATGCTCTCGGATGTTGCCGACATCCGAGACACATTGGAGAAGGCAACCATGGATGAGCGTATCAACGGTCGTCAGGGTGTGCGCGTTATCGTGCAGAAGCAGACAGGTGCTAATACCGTGCAGATTATCGAAGATGTGCAGGCTAAGCTCGACGAGATTATCCCCACTCTGCCACCCGATTGTAAGGTAGAGACCATCTTCGAGTCGTCGAAGGAGATTAAGGATGCTATCAACTCGTTGGCCGAAACTATCATGTTCGCCTTCCTCTTCGTTATCCTTGTGGTGATGTTCTTCCTCGGAAGATGGCGTGCGACGTTTATCATCTGTCTGACTATTCCTATCTCGCTCATTTGCGCCTTCATATATCTCTATGCTGCAGGCTCTACGCTCAACATCATATCGCTATCGGCACTATCTATCGCTATCGGTATGGTTGTGGATGATGCTATTGTGGTCTTGGAGAATATCACTACACATATCGAGCGCGGCTCGAAGCCCAAGGAGGCGGCTATCTATGCCACAAACGAGGTATGGCTATCGGTTATCGCCACCACACTCGTTGTTATTGCTGTGTTTATGCCCCTAACCATGCTCCCCGGTATGTCGGGTATCATGTTCCGCGAGTTGGGATGGATTGTTACAATCGTAGTATGCGTATCTACGGCAGCGGCTATTACCCTTACACCTATGATGTCGGCATACACCCTTAAAATCGATGGTGCGGCACATACATACAAGGGTATCGGCATTATCTACAAACCGATTGATAAGTTCCTCATTTGGTTAGATCAAATCTACGAGAAGATGCTTCGCTTTGTGGTGCGTTGGAAGAAGAGTGTTCTGGTGGGCCTCATGGCCTTCTTCGCGCTCTCGCTCTTGCTCATCAGTCAGGTGCCTACGGAGTTCTTCCCGCCCTCGGATAACGGCCGTATTACAATGATGGTTAAGATGCCTCAGAACGTGCATGTAGATTACACCAAAAAGATTGCACGCCAGATAGATGCCATCATTGCCGAGAAGTATCCCTATATATTCATGGTCTCTACTTCGGCCGGTGCGAGCTCGTCGGAGAACGCCTTTGCAGCTATGCAGACCACAGGTTCGCACATCATCAACTACAACTTGCGTATGCCCCGACTCTCGGATTTGGATCGACCCACAATTTACGAGATTTCGGATAACCTGCGTAAGGATCTTGCAGCCATTCCCGAGATTCGAGAGTTTACCGTAAGCCCAGGTGGTGGCGGTGGCGGCATGTCGGGCTCGAGTACCGTGAATATCAAGGTATTTGGCCACAATATGAACGACGCTATGAATACGGCTAAGGACCTCAAAGAGCGTCTTGCAGCACTCTCTACTATCCGTGACGTTCGTCTTTCACGCGAGGATTTGCAGCCCGACTTCAACGTTATCTTCGACCGCGAAAAACTGTCGTACTACGGCATTAACTCGGCTACAGCAGCGCAGTTTATCCGCAACCGTATCTACGGTTACGAGTGCGCCAAGTACCGCGAGGATGGCGACGAATATGACATCGTCGTACGCTACGACGAGCCCTTCCGCGAGAGTATCGAAGAGGTGGAGAATATCACCCTCTATACGGCTATGGGTCGCCCCATCAAGCTTAAGGACGTAGCTAAGGTTGTCGAGACCTTCTCGTCTCCCGAGATTGAGCGCGAGAACCGCCAGCGTATCATCACCGTAGAGAGCTCGGTAGGTGCCGGCGTAGCCCTTGGCGACGCTGTGACCGAGGTAAACAACATGCTTGCCGACTACGAGACACCTTCGGGTATAACACTCGAACTTGGTGGTAGCATCGAGGATCAGGGCGAGGCGTTCAGCGATATCGGTACTCTGCTTTTGCTCATCATCATCTTGGTATATATCGTGATGGCTACACAGTTCGAGTCGTTGAGCTACCCCTTTATCATCATGTTTACCCTGCCCTTCGCACTCTCGGGCGTATTTATCGCATTGTGGATGACATCTACGCCGCTCTCGATTATCGCCCTTATCGGTGCTATTATGCTTGTGGGTATTGTGATAAAGAACGGTATCGTGCTTGTCGATTATATGAACCTCCTTGTTGAGCGTGGCTCATCGGTTGCCGACGCCGTTATCGCAGGTGGTAAGAGCCGTCTTCGCCCCGTGCTTATGACCTCGCTCACCACAATATTGGGTATGGTGCCTATGGCTATGGGTATCGGCGAGGGCTCTGAGATTTGGCAGCCTATGGGTATCTCGGTAGTAGGAGGTCTGTTGGTATCGACGCTTCTTACCCTCTTTATCGTACCCTCGCTCTACGCCATGTTGGAGGGTCACAACCAGCGCAAGGCGGCCCGCAAGGCACGTCTTGAGCAGGAGGAGCTCGATTTCATCCGCAAGCAGAACCAATTAAAGACCGAGTCGCAGAAGTAATATTAACATCGCCCGCTCCGTCGTGTGGCTGCATGGCGGGGCGGCGAGTAAAGCATAAAACATTATGAAAGCATTTTTTCTATCATATAATCAGGCTGTTACCGACCGTATCAACCGCATGCTCGATGAGTATGGCGTGCGAGGCTTCACCCGTTGGGCTCTCACCGAGGGTCGCGGCAGCCACACCGGCGAACCACACTACGGCACACACGCTTGGCCCTCGATGAACTCGTCGATACTTGCTATTGTCGAGGATGAGAAGATTCCACAGCTACTTGCAGCCGTTCGTGAGATCGACTCTACGACAGAGCAGCAGGGTTCACGCGCCTTTGTTTGGGATATTACCGAGGCAATGTAATATCCACGAATATAATCCCCACCGCGAGGTGCAGATATAAGTTTAGAGACCGACCCCGAGTCGGTCTCTAATTTTTTATACAAACAAAGACTCTGCAAAGTGTTGCCCATTAAAGAAATAATGCTTAATTTTGTAGCATAGAGTACAAAAAGAATAGTGAGTTTAGAGAATTTAGAGAGTTTATAGACTTAACTTTTTACTGAAATACTCTACCTCACCTCTAAACTCCCAACGACAAAACAAACATTAAACAAAAACAGATAATGAAACGCTTTTTTACTTTTGTGCTTGCTACACTCGCTTTTGCAGCATGTACACAAAATGAGTTTGAGGAGCATACAGCCGACCGTAACGATATTCCCGGGAGTATCACCGTAGGCTTCGAGGGTGGCGACACACGTGTCCAGCTTAACGACATCCGCAAGACTGTATGGAACACCGGCGACGAGGTATCTGTCTTCTACCGCTCGGATATCAATCAGAAGTGGGCCTTTCAGGGCGAGACGGGCGACCGCACGGGCGAGCTAAAGCTTGTCGAGGGCGAGGGTGGCGAGCAGACAATGGATAAGACGGTTGTTGTCTATCCCTACAACGCGAACTACCAAATCGACATTAACGATGGTGGCGTTGAGACCTCACTTGCAGGTACTCAGAAATACAAGGAGCGCAGCTATGGCGAGGATGGCAATATCATGGTTGCCGAGAGCTCGTTCACGCAGTTTATCCTGCGTAGCGTTGTCGGCTGGTTGCGCGTGGAGCTTACGGGCGAGGGCAAGAGCGTCAGCTCTATCACCGTTCGCGGAAACAACGACGAGCAGGTTGCCGGCCTTATCTATATCAACACCGAGGATGCCTCTATCACATTAGCGTCGAGCGATATAGCCACCGACGAGTCTATTCTTACGGAGGTAACCCTCGATTGTGGCGAGGGTGTAGAGCTTGGCTCAGAGCCTACGGAGTTCTATATAGCTGTTCTACCGCAGGCCTTTGCCGAGGGTATAACAATCGAGGTCGATTGTGCGGGCTACAGACCTATGACTCTCTCTACGGAGAGTAGCATCACTATCGAGCGTAACCATATTGTACCTATGGAGGCAGTGGAGCACAATGCCGAGGAGATAGACCCCACAAATGAGCTAAGGTACACCGCCACAGCACTGGTTGAGCCTGATGAGGGAAGATTTGAGGTAGATTTCGTTTCAAACGAGTGGGATGAAACTACCGGCGAAGGAGTTATTGTCTTTGACGGCAAACTAACGGAGATTGGAGATTCTGCATTCTCTGAATGCAGTAGCCTAACAAGTGTTACAATTCCCGATAGCGTAACAACGATTGGAGAGTATGCATTCAGTGATTGTAAAGGCCTAACAAGTATAACAATTCCTGATAGTGTAACTATAATTGGAGAAAAGGCATTTATTAGATGTAGTAATCTTGCAAGTGTTAAAATCTCGAGCAATATAACGACGATTGGAGAATATACATTCGCATTTTGCAAAAGCCTAACAAGCATTACAATACCAAGTAAGGTAACGACTATCGAGAGACATGCGTTCGCTGAATGCAGGAGTCTAACAAGTGTTACCATCCCAGGTGGCGTAACTGCGATTGGAGAGAAAGCATTCTATATTTGCAACAACCTGACAAGTGTGTATATCTCGGATATTGCCAATTGGTGTAATATAACATTTAATGGAGAGTATTCTAACCCTCTATATTATGGAGATTTATATTTCAATAACGAACTTGTAACAGATCTTATAATTCCCAATGGCGTAACGACGATCAGAAATATGGCATTCCACAATTGCGACAGCCTAACAAGTGTTACAATCCCCGATAGTGTAACGACGATTGGAGAGTGGGCATTCCGTGATTGCAACAGCCTAACAAGTGTAACAATTGGCGATAGCGTAACGACGATTGGAGACCGGGCATTTGGGTTTTGCACCAGCCTCCCAAGTATTACTATTCCGGATAGCGTAACAACTATTGGAGAGTCTGCATTCTATTGTTGTTACGATTTATTAAGTATTACAATCCCTGATAGCGTAACGTCGATTGGAGAGAATGCATTCAGTAGTTGCAACAACATAAAAAGTGTATATTGCAAGCCTATAACACCGCCTGCAGGTGGTAGTGGCATGCTCTCTTCTTTAACCACAATTTATGTCCCCGAGGGCTCGCTTCAAGCATATAAATCGGCTGAGTATTGGAGTGATTATGCGGATATCATTGCTGAGTACGACTATAACTCTACAATGACTATTAGCTATACAACCTCGGATGGTATGCCAGCGAGTGCCAATGGCTTAATCATAAGCAACAACTATCAGAATGGAGTTGGCATATTGAGCTATATCGGAAAAGATATAATTCCGGCAGGTCTCTTCTTTATATGCGATAATTTGACATCTGTAACCATCCCTGATGGCGTAACGACAATTGGAAGTACTGCATTCGTTGGTTGCAATAGCCTCCCAAGTATTACAATCCCAGATAGCGTAACAATGATTGGAAGTGATGTATTCGAAACGTGCTTAAGCCTAACAAGTGTATGGTGCAAGGCGATAATACCGCCAACATTGAGTTCTAACAGGGTGTTCTATGAAAATAAATCTGGCCGTAAGATTTATGTCCCTGCCGAGTCGGTAGATGCGTACAAAGCAGCCGAGTATTGGAATAACTACAGCTTATCTATCGTCGCCTACGACTATGAGCGAGGCGAGGTGGTAGAGTAACGCGCCTCTAATCCGCTCAATATTAACACCAACAGCATGGGTATTAAAAAAGATACCCATGCTGTTTTTTTTGTTTGGGGAGGGCGTTTTTGGGATATGTGGGTTAGGTGGGTCAGATAGGTCAGATGGGCATCTTCCTATGTAACTCATGTAACCCACAGCCCATGCAACCGATGTAACCCACGTAACCTATGTAACCCACATGACCCATTAGACTGCAGAGCGTACCAAACAATACCCAACAAGCGAAGCGTACCCTTCAAAGCCACAGGCTATATCTCAAAATACCCCAAAATACCCATTAAGACCACCGAGGCACTTATTATCGCGGCAGCCATAGTACCACAACCCTGCTCCCTCACAAAATCTATCAATGTCGGTTTTTATTCAACCTATTGGATTTTTAAGTTATTTTTCTTATTTTTGCACGTTATAGTTATGTGCGCGAAACGATGAGACGACTTGTGATACTTATTGCTGTGACACTCTGTGCGTTAATAGGTGCGGAGCGAACCACAGCACAGTATTACAGCTGGGGTACTGACCCAACATCGTACCGATGGAAGCAGATGAAGAGCGATAAGTATCGCGTAGTATATCCCGACACGGTACAAAATATCGCCTCGCGCATGATGTTATATCTCAACGCCGTAGAGAAGGACATCAGCTACGGATATCGCTACGAGCAGATGTCCATACCCTTTGTTGTTCACCCCGCCAACTTCCGCTCGAATGGTCTTGTGATGTGGCTGCCCAAGCGCGTGGAGTTTCTATCTACACCCGACACTCACAGCTACTCAATGCCGTGGATCAAGCAGCTTGTAGCCCATGAGTACCGTCACGCCGTACAGTACAACAACCTCAATCGTGGCGTTATCAAGGTGTTGAGCTACATCCTCGGGCAGCAGGGCTCGGCAATCGGACTACTCGTAATGCCGCTTTGGCTTATCGAGGGCGACGCTGTGATGACCGAGACCGAGATGTCCACCTATGGCCGCGGACTGCAACCGTCATTTACAATGGCATACCGCGCATATGGCAATGTAGCCGACTACTTCAGAAATACGGATAAGTGGTTCTGCGGCTCGTTCAAGGACTATATTCCCGACCACTATGCTTTAGGTTATCTTATGAGTCGCCATAGCTTCAACCGCTTCGGTACTGTGATGGGCGACGATGTGGCGCGACTGACAACACGGCGACCCTACATGTTCGTATCGACATCGTGGGTACTGAAAAAGTTGTACGGTACATCGCGCCGTCAGCTCTTCGACGACACCTTCCGCAAGCTACACAATCACTGGATGCCCATAGCTCGCGACACCCGCAACAGCGCAACACCTATGCTCATTCCCGAGCCCGAGAGCTACACCACATATGCCTACCCTATGCCCTATGGCGAGGGGCGTATAATAGCCCTCAAAGAGGATATGTCTCACTCTGTAGCCTTTGTGGAGATAGACCCCAAGAGTGGTAGCGAGCGGAGGATACGCCATATAGGAACACTCTCGACACGCCCGGAAATAAGCTCGACAGGGCGCGTCTGGTGGACCGAATATCAGCGTAGCCTGCTCTACCAAGAGAAGGTGGGCTCGCAACTCTACTACATGGACCCCGACGACGAGCAACCTCGCATGGTACGCAACAAGGACAACGCCCTATATGCCACACCCACCTCGGGA
The DNA here is from genome assembly GCA_045588005.1 of Alistipes sp. Lineage (GTDB taxonomy): Bacteria > Bacteroidota > Bacteroidia > Bacteroidales > Rikenellaceae > Alistipes. The sequence goes on from JAZNDK010000071.1 coordinate 8,596, forward strand.
CACGGCATTGCATGGGTAGAGTACAACATAAATGGCCAATACAGCGTGGTGGTAAATGGCACGCCCAACCTTCCGCGCAGGGTAGATGCTCCCTTAGGCAGCGAGATACACGGCATGGCGTGGGACAACAGCACCAAAGCCCTCTATGTTTTAGTTACCGACGACAACGGCATGCATATATCTGCGATCGACAGCCTCGGCATGCGAGGAGTGACACGCCCAGCTTATACCACGCTCAGCGACCTCCGTGCCCGCGATGGCCGACTATACTACGGCTCTATCGCCTCGGGGCGCGACGAGCTACACTGCTACGACATAGCATCGGGCCGAGAGTATCGCCTGACAACCTCGCGCTACGGCTCATTCCAGCCGATGCCCACAGATAGCGGAACACTCCTTGCTGTGACATACGACAAGCGTGGCTACCTGCCCGCCACACAGCGCATGGATAGCCTTACGGAGATAGAGTATGCACCCCACCCGCCACAGCTGCTCCTGCCCAAAGGGCGAAAGTGGGATGTGGTAAACCTCGACACGGTACGTTTCGATAAGATAGCTGCCGACACCATCGCCGAGCGTACACCGCCAAAGCGTTTCCGCCGCTTTGCACACGCCTTCAACATCCACAGCTGGGCACCCGCCTCGTACGACCCTTACGCCCTGACCGAGGAGTCGTCGATAGCCTTCAATGTGGGTGCTACAATCATGTCGCAGAACATTCTCTCGACAACCGAGGGATTTCTTACATGGGGCTGGAACAGGAGCGAAGGCTCGGTATTCAAGGGTATGATACGCTACTACGGCTTAGGTGTCAATCTATGGGTTAGTGGCACATACGGAGGTAGCCAAAACATCTATAAGGTCTATGCCTACAACCCCGGTTCGGGCGACTTGGAGTTTCCGACCGAGCCCGAACTTGGCCGCTACTTCTCGATAGGTGCAGGGGCTACGCTGCCACTACTCTTTGAACGCGGCTACCACATTCGCCAACTGACGCTGAGCACGTCGTGGAACTACTCGAACGGCATGGTAGCCAACGTAGATCGCATACAGATAGAGAACGGAAAGGTTACAAACCTCTCGACGATAGGTTATAGCGAGGGTGTTCATCTGCTAAACGTAGGTGTTGGGTTCAGCGACGTGGTGCGCAAAGCCACGCGCGATATATTGCCTCGTTGGGGATACCAGCTATCGGCAAATTACGCTCAAAATCCGACGACCGATGACTTTGGACACTTGTTGGTACTCTATGGCAAGCTCTACACCCCGGGTATCGTGCGTCATCACGCCCTCACGGCCGAGCTATCGTATCAGACAAGCCTTGGAGGCTTCCACTCCGACGTTGTACTATCGAGCCTGATGCTCAAATCGACACGTTTGGTTCCCCGCGGCTTCTCGTCGTACGACATATCGAACGACCACTACCTATCTACGTCGCTCAACTATCAGATGCCCGTATGGTATCCCGATGGCGGTATCGAGGGTATTATTTACTTCAAGCGTCTGAGGCTCAACGTGGGTGGCGACTACGCTTCGTTCCGCCGTAAGGATGGATTCAACGAGGATGGCTCGATTATCGAGCGACGCACACATATAGGCTCGTACGGCCTCGATCTCGGCATTGACTTCAACCTCTTCGGTATGCCCGACTCTGCAACAATATCGGCTACGCTGTCGTTATATCGTAAGGTGTGGATAGAACCCAAGGAGAAAGGTAAATTCCACTTCGCATTTGGCATAAGACTACCCTTCTAAGCTGAAAAAACAAGAAAATAGATAAGCTAACAAACAAAAATAAGGATATGGCAAAAGGTAATAAACGTAAAGGTGGCAAGTGGCTTAAATATACAATCATAGCTCTATGGAGCATAACCGTTATAGTTATAGCCGGCCTCACAACGCTCTTCGTGCTCGCCAAGAACGAGGTGCTCGGCCCTATGCCCACATTCGACGAGTTGGAGAATCCCAAGACCAACCTCGCCACACAGATATACTCTGCCGACGGCGAGATACTCGGCACATACTTTATCGAGAACCGCACATACCTCTCTTACGAGGAGCTCTTCCCCGAGGATAGAACAAAATGGCTCACTATCGACAACCACGAGATGCCCACCATTGTAGCCGCTCTGTTAGCTACGGAGGATAGACGCTTCTTCGACCATGCCGGCATCGACTTCGAGGCTACGGCGCGTGCAGGCATCATGACCGTTATACTGCGCCAGAGCGGTCAGGGTGGCGGTAGTACCGTAACACAGCAGTTAGCCAAGAACCTCTACAAGACACGTCGTAACAAGGAGGGTTTGGAGGGCAATGCCGGAACATTTGCAGCTAAGGCTCAGGAGTATGTCATAGCCACACAGCTCGAATACAACTACACGAAGGAGGAGATTGTGGCTATGTACCTCAATACCGTAGAGTTCTCGAACTCTAATTTCGGCATCAAGTCGGCAGCCAACAATTTCTTCGGCAAGGAGCCCTGCGACCTACTTATCGAGGAGGCTGCCGTGATAGCCGGTCAGGTTAAGGCCCCGGGAACATACGCTCCGCTGAAACGCGGCGAGCCCAACGAGCGTGCCCGCGAGCGTCGTAACACTGTGCTTCAGCGTATGGCCGTTGCAGGAGCTATAACGCAAGAGGTGGCCGACTCGCTCAAGGAGCTACCTATCGACCTGTCGCAATATCGTCGCGCGGGAGATGCCCACAACGAGGGCTCGGCAACATACTTCCGCGAGATGGTGCGCCGTACGATGATGGCACACGAGCCACAGCGTCGTAACTACTATACCAAGTGGGACTACGAGCAAGCACTCAAAGAGTACCATGAGAACCCCATTATGGGTTGGTGTCATAAGAATCTCAAAGCTAACGGCGAGAAGTACGACATATACCGCGACGGCTTGAAGATATATACCACCGTTGATTCGCGCATGCAGCACTACGCCGAGGAGTCGCTCAAAGAGCATATGGCCGAGGTGGTGCAGCCCCGCATGAATAGTCAGATACGCAACCGAGGCTCGATATATGTCGATGTTGAGCCCGCTGACGAGAAGAAGCGTATCGAGGAGGCTATGCGCCAAACAGATAGATGGAAGGAGATGGAGGCGGCGGGCCACACTAAGAAGGAGATACTCGCAGCATTCAGCACTCCGCGCACGATGGAGGTCTTCACATTCCGCGGTGTGCGTGACACGGTGCTCACGCCACGCGACTCGCTGCTCCACTACAAATCGACGATGCGCGGAGCATTCGTAGCCATAGACCCCCACTCGGGATATGTGCGTGCCTATGTCGGCGGCCCCGACTACCGCTACTTCAAGTACGACGCCGCAACTCAGGGCAGACGTCAGGTGGGCTCTACGTCGAAGCCCTTTATCTACACCTTTGCCATCGACCACCTCGGACTTACGCCCTGCACCCCCGTACCCAACCTTCCCGTATCTATCGAGACACCTATGGGCATATGGTCACCAAAGGAGGCTGCCGAGGTTGAGTATAGTGGCGTACATCCCCTATATTGGGGCTTGGCACAAAGCCGCAACAACTACTCGGCGTGGATTATGAAGCAGGCAAAGCAGCCCGAGGCGGTGGCTGAGTTTATCCACGATATGGGTATCAAGAGTTTCATAGACCCCGTAGCTGCATTATGCATCGGTTCGTACGACAGCAATCCCTACGAGATGGCATCGGCATATTGTACGTTCGCAAACGAGGGCGTGCGCATCGATCCAATCTTCGTAACACGCATCGAGGATAGTCAGGGTAACGTATTAGCGACCTTCACACCTAAGACCAACGACGTTCTCTCGAAGCGCGTGGCATATACCATGATTACGATGATGCAGAAGGTTGTAACTACCGGAACAGCACGACGCATGCTCTACGAGTTCAAGTTCAATGATGTGGAGGTAGCGGCAAAGACGGGTACGACAAACGACAATGTCGATGCTTGGTTTATGTGCGCCGTGCCCAACCTTGTGATGGGAACATGGGTAGGCGGCGAGGAGAACAGCATACACTTCACGCGAAATGCCGATGGCTCGCGCATAGCACTCCCCATAGCCGGTAAGTTCCTCACTAAGGTATTTGCCGACGGGACACTCGGTGTGGAGCGCACCGACCGCTTCAAACGCTCTGATGAGGTGCCAAACTACGACTGCCCCGTGGATATGACCGAGCAACAAAACGACGAGGAGACCTTCTATATCGACGATGAAGATTTCTTCTAAGCCTCGGAGTGCAGCCCCAATGATATAAGTAAATATGTATAACCTAAAAAATTTTAGAACTATGAGAATCGCAATAGTAGGCGCAAGTGGCGCAGTAGGACAGGAGTTTCTGTCAATCTTGGAGAATCACCCCATGCCTATCGATGAGCTTCGTCTCTTTGGCTCGAAACGTAGCGCAGGCACAACATACCGCTTCCGTGGCGAAGATATTGTAGTGCGCGAGCTTCAACATAACGACGACTTTAAGGATATCGACGTAGCTCTCTGCTCGGCAGGAGCCTCGACATCGAAGGAGTATGCCGAGACCATAACCAAACATGGCGCATTTATGATTGATAATTCGAGTGCCTTCCGCATGGATGACGATATTCCTTTGGTTGTTCCCGAGGTAAATGGCGAAGATGCCTTCAACGCCCCACGCCGTATCATCGCCAACCCTAACTGCACAACTATACAGATGGTTGTGGCTTTGGGAGCTATCGAACGTCTGTCGCACATACGCTCGGTGCATGTTGCCACCTATCAGTCGGCAAGTGGCGCAGGAGCTACGGCAATGCAAGAGTTCGAGGAGCAGCACAAAGCTATCGTCGAGGGTCGTGAGCCCAAGGTCGAGAAGTTCGCCTACCAGCTCGCCTACAACCTTATACCCCACATCGACGTATTCCAAGATAACGACTACACAAAGGAGGAGATGAAGATGTTTCACGAGACCCGCAAGATTATGCACTCCGACATCCGCACCTCGGCAACATGCGTGCGTGTACCCGTCATGAGAGCCCATTCTGAGGCTATATGGGTGGAGACCGAGGAGGAGCTAACGGTAGAGAGCGTTCGCGAGGCATTTGCTCAGACAAAGGGCATTGTGCTTATCGACGAGCCTGCCGAGAAGCGTTATCCCATGCCCCTTTTCGCGCAAGGTTGCGACCCCGTATATGTTGGCCGCGTGCGCAAAGATTTGTGCAACGAGCGAGGCATCACCTTCTGGTGCGTAGCCGACCAGATACGCAAGGGCGCAGCACTCAATGCTATACAGATTCTTGAGCTTCTTGTTGCAAATAAATAAGGATATGGTTTTTCGGCGAGCAGGCTCAATATAAAAAGGCAAAAAATATTTCTCATTTAGTTGCAAATAGCTATATTTTTGCGTACCTTTGTGACGCAAACGTCGAAATCAACAATATTTCACATATTTGAAGAGTTTGAAAAGACGATAAAAAGAATATATTATTAAAATAACAATAACCTAAAAATTACACTACTATGGAAATCCCATTTGCAGAAGCGGATCGAATTAAGATGGTTGAGCCCTTGAAGAAGAGCACACGCGAGGAGCGTGAGAAGTGGCTCAAGGAGGCTCACTACAACCTCTTTGGCTTGAAGTCAGAGCAGGTATATATCGACTGCTTGACTGACTCAGGAACGGGTGCTATGAGCGACCGTCAGTGGGCAGCTATGATGACTGGTGACGAGGCTTATGCAGGCTCTAAGTCATTCTTCGAGTTGAAGAACACTATCAACCGCCTTACAGGTTTTGAGTACGTTATCCCTACACATCAGGGTCGTGCCGCTGAGAACGTATTGTTCTCGCACCTCGTAAAGGCTGGTGACATCATCCCCGGCAACTCGCACTTCGACACTACGAAGGGTCACATCGAGTTCCGCAAGGCCGTAGCTTTGGACTGCACAATCGACGCTGCGAAGGATACTCAGCTCGAGATTCCTTTCAAGGGTGAGGTGGACTGCGCTAAGTTGGAGAAGGCTTTGGCCGAGAACGCCGAGAAGATTCCCTTCATCATCGTTACTGTAACCAACAACACAGCAGGTGGTCAGCCCGTATCAATGAAGAACTTGCGCGACGTTCGTGCTATTGCCGACAAGTATGGCAAGCGCGTTGTGTTCGACTCGGCACGTTTTGTTGAGAACGCATACTTCATCAAGACTCGCGAGGAGGGCTACGCCGATAAGACTATCAAGGAGATCGTTAAGGAGATGTTCTCTTACGCCGACGGTATGACAATGTCATCGAAGAAGGATGGTCTTGTGAACATGGGTGGTTTCATCGCTACACGTCACGAGGACTGGTTCGAGGGTGCTAAGCGTTTCTGCATCCCCTTCGAGGGCTTCCTTACATACGGCGGTATGAACGGTCGTGATATGGCTGCTTTGGCAGTAGGTCTCGACGAGAATACCGAGTTGGAGACTATCGAGACTCGCATCAAGCAGGTACAGTATCTGGCTGCTAAGCTCGACGAGTATGGCATTCCTTACCAGCGTCCCGTTGGTGGTCACGCATTGTTCGTAGATGCAGACAAGGTGCTTACCAACATTCCTAAGGAGGAGTTCCCCGCACAGACACTCGCTATCGAGCTCTACTTGGAGGCTGGTGTTCGTGGTTGCGAGATTGGTTACATCCTTGCTGACCGTGATCCTGTAACTCGCGAGAACCGTTTTGGTGGTCTTGACCTGTTGCGTTTGTGCATCGCTCGCCGCTCTTACACCAATAACCACATGGACGTAATCGCTGCTGCGTTGAAGAACGTTTACGACCGTCGTAATGAGATTAAGCGTGGTGTGAAGATCGTTTGGGAGACCGAGTTGATGCGTCACTTCACCGTTAAGCTCGAGCGTTTGTAATCGAGATACTCGGGTAGCAGCGCTACCGATAGTAAGGGGCTGGCTAAAATCTTTTAGTCAGCCCCAATTTTGTTATGGTATAAATAACTACGTTAGAATAAAATCACTATCTTTGTAAATAATTAGACCAAAAAAGTTTGCTAATGAGTGATAAAATACTTAGCGTAGAGCACGTCACTAAGTGCTATACGGGTCACAGGGCGTTAGACGACGTATCGTTGGAGATACCTCGCGGAGCGGTATATGGACTTCTCGGCCCTAATGGCGCGGGTAAGACCACGCTTATTCGCGTTATCAACCGCATAACCGTAGCCGACGAGGGTCGCGTGCTGCTC
>JAZNDK010000072.1:0-16846 GCA_045588005.1 Alistipes sp.
CGCGGCATGGCTGGTTCAGACTTGCGTCCATTGACCAATATTCCTCACTGCTGCCTCCCGTAGGAGTTTGGTCCGTGTCTCAGTACCAATGTGGGGGGTTAACCTCTCAGTCCCCCTATGTATCGTCGCCATGGTGAGCCGTTACCTCACCATCTAGCTAATACAACGCATGTCCATCTCTAACCGCCGGAACTTTCAACCCCGAAGGATGCCCCTCAAAGTATTATGGGGTATTAGTACCAATTTCTCAGTGTTATCCCCCTGTTAAAGGTAGGTTACATACGCGTTACGCACCCGTGCGCCGGTCGCCATCAATTCCGTATTGCTACTTCATTATGCTGCCCCTCGACTTGCATGTGTTAAGCCTGCCGCTAGCGTTCATCCTGAGCCAGGATCAAACTCTCCATTGTAAAAAATTAAAATGTATTGTTAGAGTCCTGACTATTTTCATTTTCCTCTTAAAGGAAATTGACAGATAAATACTACACTTTTTCTCTCAATATAAAAACCAGTAAATCAAAGAACCATTTCCAAACTTTCCTCTCAATTTTTCAGAGCGGAAAGTGGTGCAAAGGTAAGGCAAATTTTTTGAACCACCAAATTTTTGGCGAACTTTTTTCAAAAAATTTTTTCTAAGAACCTTTTTCGCTTATCGCCGTTTTAGAGGCGAAAGCGGGTGCAAAGATAAGTCATATTTTTGACACCACCAAATCTTTTGTGAACTTTTTCAAAAAATATTTTTAAGAACCTCCTCTGCTGCTCTCAGAGCAATGTTGTTATCTCTGATTGCGGGTGCAAAGGTAGATGAAATTTTCTTATCTGCAAATCTTTTGCCAACTTTTTTTATTCTTTTTTTTGCCCCTATATCGCACCATGCAATGAATCAGCGAGTTACACGATAAAATATTTTAGTCATTTTTCACCCAAGACAACATACACCGCACTTCTACACGAAATTAGCTCTCAAATAATCTCAAAATAAAATTCAAACAGCTTCTAACCCTCGTATATCCGTTATGCAAGTCTATTATATATAAATATAGGTATAGTTATATATATAGCCATAAGAGATCTTGTGACAAATTGCACATCGCTCACAGCATATAAATTTAGGAGATATAGAGCCCTAAAATGGCAGTATCGAAGATTTTTGGTTAGCTAAAAATTTTGTAACCCAATAGATATTTATTACCTTTGAAACATCTTAGAGACATAAATTCAACATTGTATCATGAGAAAGATTGAAAATGCAGCTATTTTAGTCGTTGATATGCTCAACGACTTTGTCACCGGAGCACTTGCTTGCGACAGAGGCAAGGCCATTGTTCCGGCAACGGCACGCCTTCTTGATGCAGCACGAGAGGCCGAAATTCCGGTAATCTTCTGCAACGATGCTCACATTGCGGGTATCGACCGAGAGCTTAAACTATGGGGCGACCACGCCATAGCCGGCACAAAGGGTGCGGAGGTAATCCCCGAGCTAAAACTATCGTCGAAGGATTACGTAGTACCCAAGCGCCGATATAGCGGTTTCTTCCAGACCGACCTCGACATACTTTTGAAGGAGTTGGGAGTGACAACGGTTATCATGACAGGCCTACATGCTCATATGTGCGTGCGTCACACCTCGGCCGACGCCTACTGCTTAGGCTACGACGTTATGGTTGCCAAGGAGGCCACGGACTCATTCACCGAGGAGGATTACGTTGGAGGCCTCGCCTACTTGAAGACGTGCTACGGAGCAGAGGCCTACTCGAACGACGAGCTTATAGCAATGTTCTAAGCGAGAGCCTCGCTACCTATTCAGCTCGATATACTCCGAATAGACCAACCTTGTATGTGGATTAGACGAGATAATCTCTTGTCTAATCCCCTTTGTGCCGTAGCGAAAGAAGAGAAAACGGCGCGGAACACGGTGTACAACCTGAAAGAGAGTATCGACACTCTGCACTCGGTAATGGAGCGTATCCCCTCGTATCACTCCCGAGATAGAGCTCCACACATCGCCGCCAAGAAATACCATAAGCGTATCGCGTAGCGTGTCGCGCAAAATTACGGAGTCGCGTACCACAACGCGCTCCTCGACACTACTTACCGTAGCGGCACGCGAGATACTCTCGGCACGACGCAGACGTATGCCGAGGTCGCGAATCTTTTGAGCATCGCGGCCACGCGCCTCGCGTAACTCGTCGAGTTCCAAGCTAAGAGCTGCAACCGAAGCGGCAGACTCGCCCGCCTCGGTACGATAGAAATCGACATCCGAGAGCAGAGCACGCTGGTTAGCTTCGAGACGAAGCTTAGCATCGTAAAGCGAGTCGATAAGCATACCGCACACTGCCCCACCACAGATGACAACAGCAACCAAAAAGAGTGTAAGTCTTTGCATAATACATAAACGATTTATTAAATTTATTAAACACACTACCGACACAAAGTTACACGTCGCGAGAGGCAACAACTTCTAAGAGTGATAGAAATTTAGCTAAATAGAGCCACGAAAATTAAAAACTTAGGTTAATAGTTGCACGATAAATAAAAAATTCGTACCTTAGCACTATTGTTTGAGAAGCATCAGTGCGACACAAAAAACCAAATAAACATAAAACACACAAACTATGACTACTAAGTATTCAGGAAAGACACGTATCGAGAGCGACCTTCTCGGTGAAATGGCAGTACCTGTAGAGGCTCTTTATGGCGTACAGACATTGCGCGGTATTGAGAACTTCCCCATCAGCCGCTTCCATCTTAACGACTACCCCCTCTTCATCAACGGCTTGGCTATGACTAAGCTCGCTGCTGCCGAGGCAAACCACCAGCTCGGCCTTCTGACCGACGCTCAGTTTGACGGCATCTCGAAGGCATGCCTCGAGATTATGGAGGGTAAGCACCACGAGCACTTCCCCTGCGACATGATTCAGGGCGGTGCCGGCACAACAACAAACATGAACGCCAACGAGGTAATAGCCAACCGTGCGCTCCAGATTATGGGCCACGAGCCCGGTGAGTATCAGTACTGCTCGCCCAACGACCATGTAAACTGCTCGCAATCGACAAACGACGCATACCCCTGCGGCATACACCTCGGCCTCTATGCTACACACAAGGTATTCATGGGCCACTACAACGACCTTATCGCCTCGTTCGAGAAGAAGGCTAAGGAGTTCGCACACATCTTGAAGATGGGTCGTACACAGCTCGAGGATGCTGTGCCCATGACTCTCGGACAGACATTTGGTGCTTTTGCTCAGATATTGAAGGAGGAGCGCAAGAACTTGGAGTTCGCAGCCGAGGAGTTCCTGACCGTAAACATGGGTGCTACAGCTATCGGTACAGGTATCTGCTCTGAGCCCGAATACTCGGAGAAGTGCATCGCTGCACTGCGCGAGATTACAGGCTGGGACATCAAGCTCGCCGAGGACCTCGTAGCAGCAACCTCGGATACTACATGCATGGTAGGCTACTCATCAGCACTACGCCGCGTAGCTGTTAAGCTCAACAAGATTTGTAACGACCTACGTCTCTTGGGCTCTGGTCCTCGTTGCGGTCTCCACGAGTTTGACCTTCCCGCACGTCAGCCCGGCTCATCGATCATGCCCGGCAAGGTGAACCCCGTTATTCCCGAGGTGATGAACCAGATATGCTACAAGGTTATCGGCAACGACGCATGTGTGGCAATGTGCGCTCAGGAGGCTCAGATGGAGCTCAACGCCATGGAGCCCACAATGGCTCAGTGCTGCTTCGAGTCGGCAGAGATCATGATGAACGGCTTCGACACCCTCCGCGTAAACTGCGTAGAGGGCATCAAGGCTAACGAGGAGCAGTGCCGCAAGTATGTGCAGGATAGCTTCGGCATTGTGACAGCACTCAACCCCATCATCGGCTACAAGAACTCGACGAAGATTGCAAAGGAGGCGATGGCAACAGGTGGTCGCGTATATGACATCGTTCTTGAGCACGGCATTCTCACCAAGGAGGAGCTCGACACAATCCTTCTGCCCGAGAATATGATTAAGCCCGTGAAGCTCGACATCAAACCCCGACGCTAACGTTTCGGCATAGGGCCGTATGGCTCGTTCAACAGCCACCGTAGTAGCATGTTATGCGCCACGGTGGCTTTTTATTATCCCCTGCACAACAAAACAGGTAATTATATCAACTCACAACACAACATTTACACCAACTTTTTTTGCATTTTACGTTTTTTATATCTATCTTTGCATAATAAAAGGTGTCTATATAGCATTCCTATTAGCCACCAGGGGGGGGGTGAGAGAGAAAAAGTGAGTGGCTGACTGAGAGAGAAGAAGTAAGTGGCTGACTGAGAAGAGAGAAGAAGTAAGTGAGTAACAAGAGCGATAGGTGCGAGTAAGTGAAAGCAAAACAAAGTTCAGTGAAAGCGGAATAAATAAGTGAGAGTAATATAATTAAATAAAATACTATTAACATGAAGACTAATAACGTAGAGAAGAACTATTTGACACCCGAGGTGGAGGTAGTTGAGACACTTGTGGAGGCTGGTTTCCAGAACTCGAACTCGAGCAACGTAGAGGATCCCATTGAGGATGGTGTGCAGGGCTGGTACTAACAGTTAGCTAAGTTATACATAAGGAGTCCTATGATATGGTCGTCAGCAAATTCACTGCTGGCGACCTTTTTTTATGTAATATATTCGCCATGAGGATAAAAGATGCATTGGGCGTACTCGCTGCATCGATCAATCGATCAATCCCCCAACAAAATGTAGCGTATCGCAATACTTTTCTGCCTGCGGGCGTTATATTTGCAAGTAATCCAAATATGAAAGCTATTATCATAATCTTATCGCTACTTGTAGGCTGCTACACTGCCGAGGCACAGCAGCGCGAACAAGCTGCCGAGAGCCCGACGACAGATAGCCTCGCCATGTCGATACTTGCCGAGTACGAGGGGTTGATGCCCATAGGACTCTTCCGCGAGGGCGCATCACGCCATATTCCGCTACGCCTACGCATGGGCATAAGCGGCATGCTCCCCTCCGACATCGAGCCCCACCTATGGGAGCAGGGTGCCATGCAGCCCACAATAGTCGTCACACCACCCAAATTTCTCGACTACAACTCGGTGACACTACGTCTTGGCGACCACAGCGGAGCCTCGCTGACAATAAGCAACGGCTCGGCATTCAACCATATGCCGTGGCCCAACTACCCGGGAGCATACCGCGATGCACGCACCCTCTCCTTTCCCCTGCCGCGGTAATAGTGGCTAAGCACCACCTGTGAGCAGGTCGCAATTTTTGGCCATAACCCAACAACAAACAAAAAGCCCGCCTAACAACTCGGTTAAGCGGGCTTTGATCTGGGAGATACAAGCTATTACTTGTTCTTCTTATCGTAGCGTTTTGCGTAGCGGCTCATAAACTTATCCACACGACCGGCGGTGTCCACCAACTTCATCTTACCCGTATAGAAGGGGTGAGATGTGTTAGAGATTTCCATCTTATACACGGGATAGGTTTCGCCGTTCACCTCGATGGTCTCCTTTGTCGAAACGGCGGACCTGCACAAAAACACGTGGTCATTCGACATATCCTTGAATGCCACTAAACGATAATTCTCCGGATGAATACCCTGTTTCATTTCGTCTTTTTGTTATAATTAAGTACTTAATTCGGCCGCAAAGATAACTAAAATTTCGTTATCTGCAACACTTTACCAAATAATTTCTCCTATTTTTGCCTTTGGATAGCAGAGCTATCTAAATTACTTTGCAGCTCGCTCTACTTTTAGCGGTGCTCCAACAACTAATGATAAGGGTATAGCAGCACTACTCTCAGTGATATATATGCTATCGTAGAGAGCTTTAAGCTCGGCAATCTCGCCCTTGTTATCGGCCGTAGGCATAGCGAAGAGACGTGCGATACCGCCGGGCATCCCAGTAGAGTCCTTAGCATAGGCCAACGCCATCTCTCCATACTCCCAATCTGCCGTATAGAACGAGTAGGGGGCTCTACAAACTTGTTAGTCACCCCCTCCCTAAACATAAGAGCTGACGTGGCCCTACAACCACTTCTTGAACTTGAAGAACCAGAAGGTGAAGCCCGAGACGATGAGCATCAGAGCGATAGCCCAAACATAGCCATACTCCCAATTAAGCTCGGGCATAAACTTGAAGTTCATACCGTACATGCTCGCAACAAGCGTCGCGGGCATGAAGATAACGGCGGCCACCGAAAAAATCTTGACAATCTCGTTCTGCTCGATATTGATAAGGCCGAGTGCCGCATCCTGAATATAGTCCAGACGCTGGAAGCTGAAATCGGCATGGCTAATCAACGAGTTCACGTCTTTGAGCATGAGCTGCAAGCGCGGGTATATATCGTTCGGGAAACGCTCCGAGCGCAAGATGCTCGACAACACACGCTGGCGGTCGAAGATATTCTCGCGCAGCAACATGGTGTTCTCCTGCAAGGCATTGATGCGGTACAATACCTCCTTGTCGATCTTCGAGCCGCTGCTTATCTCCTTGCTCACGGCAGCTACCTGCTTGCCCACCATCTCCACAAGGTCGGCATCGTAGTCGATGCGCACCTCGAGGAGCGATATGAGGATGTGATAACCTGTCGAGTAGCTGCGATAGTTCATCTGCAAACGCTTCTCCGCCTCGCGGAAGGTGCGGAACTCGGCCTGACGCATCGAGACAAGCACACCCTCATTCGAGATGATGAACGATACGGGCTCCACGGTGAAGGTCTCGCCCTGAGGCACAAAGAAGTTAGAGTTCGAGATTATCGCATTCTCAGTCTCCGAGTACTTAGACGTCGATTCAATCTCCTCGACCTGCTGCTTGGTCTGCAAGCTTAGCTCCATGAAGTTCTCCACGGCCTTCTGCTCCTTGATTGATGGCTGCATAAGGTCGATCCAGAGTATGTCGTCGAAGCCGAGCTCGTCGAAGAGGTCGGGGTCGGCATTACGGATAATCTTGTTGTACTGCTTAAGATAGATTGTAATCATATCTCCTCCAAAAGTTTTATTCTTTACTATTCAACTTTAACCCGTTGGGGTTGTGCGAGGCTGCCATACCGTGAGCCTCGGTTATCGGAGGTGCGAAGTCGCGCGACAGGCGTCGGCGGCTTCTTTAATAGGATCGCGGAACTATGCGTATGCCGGCATCCCAGAACTTTTTGAGTGCGCGGTGCTTCTCCTCGTCGAGGATAAAGTCTATGTTGCGAGTGAGATACTCGTATGCCGTGAGGCCACCATCCGTGCCCATATATTTCGACTCGGCAACGGCCTCCCACACATGCTCCACTCCAAACGTTAGGGCGTGCTGCAAAGCGTCGGTAACCTCGTACGATACACCCTTGCGTGCCACCCACACGGCAAAGGCAAAGGGGAGTTTTGTCACCTCACGCCACTCCACCGCAAGGTCGTAGGTATAGCGGAAGCGACCCTCGTAGCCAAAGACCTTATCGCCAATAAGCAGGTAGGCATCGCCCTCGGCGGGCTGCTCGACAATGGCGTAGTCGCTCATCTCTCGCCACTCAGGCTCGATGTACCACTTGTGGCGTGCGAGGTAGCCGCATAGCTGCACCGAGGTACGCGAGTGGGGGTCGAGCCATATACGCTTTACAGCCCCTATTGGCGTGTTTGACATCACTGTCACGGTACGCACAGCGCCCACCGCACCTATGCAGTAGTCGGTTATGATGTTTGTATTGGATAGTTGTGGCACTACGGCAGCCGGCAGAAGAGCTATATCTGCACGACCCTCGATATAGTTACGCGCACAATCGGCCGGCGGAGCCAATAGTAGGTTGGCTTGCAGGTTATTCGCGTGGTTTAGACCATAGACGAAGGGTATCGTATTGAGATACGACACAGCAGTTATTGTTGGAATGACAGCCATCGTCCATAACGGTACTTTATAGGGTTACTAATCACTATATCGTCACAAAGGTAGTGCAAAATTTCGAGTCTGCCAAGAAAAATAGCAACAAATCACCCTTGCGCTACTCATACGAGAGAGCAAGCGACCCCTCGTAGGTGACGTAGTGCTTCTCGCCATTGTGCATCGTAAGCTCGGCAACAATCTTTCCATCGCTGACCGTCACTGTTCCCGACTCGTAGCCGAGCATACCGCCTATAAAGCCACCGTTCTCGTCGGTCGCTACACAAGGACACATATCAGCATAGATTGTCCCCGAGGCCTGAGTGCCGTTGGGGTCTATCTCATAGACGCCCGTGGGAAGTTCTCCCCTAAGCTGCTCGCTCGAATAGATGTCGAAGCAGTAGAAACGGGTGCTGGGCTGCATAATATCGCGACTGTTCGAGCATCGCACGTCAGAGAGAATTACATAGTAGTTGTAGGCCGATGACACCCTACCACACGACTCGCCGCTGATGCAATCGGCCTCGAAGATAACATCAAAGGCGGGCTCAGGTTCGGGCTCGGGCTCAGGCTCAGGTTCGGGCTCAGGTTCGGGCTCAGGTTCGGGCTCAGGTTCGGGCTCAGGTTCGGGCTCAGGTTCGGGCTCAGGTTCGGGCTCGGGCTCAGGCTCGGGCTCGGGTTCGGGGCTCTTTGCATCTTGTCGTAGAGCAATCATATGGTAGGTAATGTCGGCATACTCGATATCTATCGTTGCGGTGCGGACCTCCTCAACATCGTTTGGGGCAACATGGAAGGTTATCGTATCGGCCACAACGATATCCGACACCCAATCCGCGCTGCACGACGCTACGAGCTTCGCGCCCTGGATAACCGTTGTTATATTGTAGCATATCTCGCCGTCGCCACCATTCTCGTCGAAACGTATGGGCCACTCGGTAGTAATCTCGATAACACTCCTCTTTGAATCCTCCTCACCCTGCTTATCGCACGCCACAACGGCACATAGAAGAACAAGGCAGAGCGCAAAAATCTTTCTCATAACACTATAATCTCTTTATAATTCAATATTTATCATCTCCTATATCGTTGCATCGAAGAGAACACCATCGACACATATCACCACCTCGTAGCTCTCGCCCTCTTCGACCATAAAGAGGTCGAAAGTGTGCTCTCCCGAGGCAAAGCTCTCGCTCCACACCTCGCCCGTAGCGATACTACGTATTTCAACCTCGGCGTACTCCTCGGCAGCAAGCGACAAACACATCGCCGAGCCCGTAGAGCAACGCACAATACGAAGACTTGGGTTTACGAGATAGCGCAAGCGCGGGCGTATATCCTTGAGATCCTCGCTCGTAGGGTTACGACGCTTGATAGGGATATTCTTACCCGATCCGGATTCGCCATCCTCCTCAGGAGGTATAGATGGCTGAGTTATGTCATCCCCTACATTAGCATCAAAATCAGAGCAGCCAACGGCTAACATGGCTACCATCACAAGCGACATGCTCCTAAGAGCGATATATTGCAAACCTTTGTTCATAACGGTTATAAATTACTTCTCCGACATAGCAGCAAAGAGCTCCTCGCCATCCTCGGCCTCGGCAGCCCTAATCTTCTGCTTTATGTTATATCTCATCTTCGACACCGCCGTAGGGTCACTATCGACGAATATCGATATTGCTCGATTCGAAAAGCCCGCGAGGACATACAACGCAACTCGCAAGTCGCGCTCGCTGAGCTTAGGTACTTGCGTCTTCAAACGCCGGTATATATCGTTGCGGTAGCGATTTACCGCCGCCTCTAACTCCTCGAGACGATGGCTATCGTGCTTAATCTGCTCGATAGTATTCTTCAATCGCTCGAAGACGAGATTCTTCTGTCGCGACGTGCCGCTGTGGTCGTAGTATATATCGCACAGATAGTTCAGCTCGCTGAAGCGATCCTTATAGAGCGTGCTCACCGTGGCGTTCATCTGCTCGGGAATAGCGCGGTCGGCCAATTGCAGCTCGCGTATGGTCTCGACATAGTGCGCGATATCGCGATCCTTGCTGCGTATGCGCGAACGGATATAGGCCACCGTAGCCATGATAAGCAGCGCGAGCGAGAGATATATTATCGTGTTACGCTGGCGCGTCACACTCAGCGTTCTTCGCTCGGCACTCAGCGCGCTCTGCAACAACTCAATCTCGACATTGAGAATGGGGCGAGCGAGCGACTCCAAGATCACGGCATCCTGTCTGTTCTTGCTCTGCTCCTGCCAATAGAGCGCGGCCGACATATCGCCACGGAAGCGAGCCACAAGATAGCGGGCATACTCCACATCCTCGTCGGCACGACCTGCCGTGTCATGCGTTGCGGCAAGCTCGAGATAGGCATCTGCCTTGTCGAAAGCACGCTGCTCGGCAGCAAAGATAGCGCGTTGGGCGTAGTGTCGCACCTCGTCGAAGAGGGGAATATCGCGAGAGTCGAAGTAGTCGAGCCATACCCTACCAAGCTCGTAGCGGTCGGCATAGATAGCCAACATCAGCAGCTCGTCGAGCACCACCGCAGCAAAGGGCTTATGGTCACTCCGAAAGGCATAGTCCAGAGCAGCAAGCAGAGCCTCCTCCGCAGCGTCGTAATCGCGCATAAGCAGGTAGGTAGAGCCTATATCATAGTCGATATTAGCAGCATGATAATCCAACCCCGCCCGAAGGAAAGACTCCTTAGCAAGAATATACTCCTCCAACGAGTTGCCAAACATAAATCCCAAGCCGTAAATATCGCCTTTGGTGCGATGCACAAGACCCTCCAAACGCAAATTATCAGCCTCTCGGAGCGATAATCCCGCCTCGTTGAGCATAGCCACGGCCTCAGCCGAGTGCCCGCCATTATGCATTACAAGGGCGTGGTGATATAGGGCACGAGCACGCTCCTCGGAGTGGTCTGCATGCAGATAGTACTCCACGGCGCGACGGCTAAGCGTATCGCAATCTATGTCGATAAGGTTGTAGTAATAGACCTCCGAGGCGACAAGAGCATAGCGGGCACAATCCCTCGCTCCACGCAAGCGACTCTGATCGACCTCGCGAAGCATCGCCATCGCCTGCTCGGGCTCACTCTCGGCGATAGCCTCAACCTCGTAAAGAGCATCAAGCGTACGCCTATCCGAGCTGCACCCCACGCCAAGCAGTAGAGCACACAACACTGTTACGGTAACAAAACACAGATATACTCGTTCGACAACTCTCATCCCTATACATATATAATTGTGTACAAAGATAAGAAAAAAAGTCGTAGCACCAAAATTTTGCTTTGAAATATACTAAACAGCTCATTCCCGCTAACGAAACACAACGTGGGGGCGATAGCTAAATATCATACAAACTGAGAGATAGCACCTATTTATAAGTGCTTTGAAAAAATTTATTAAATTTTAGAGATAATTTCGCAAATATTTTATTATCTTTGCATAAGCAAACGAACATATTTGAAAAGCATGACCTCACTTGCAAAGTTTTTTAATATTGATGCCTCGGAGAACATGAAGGGCATCACCCATAAGAACAACATAATAAAGCGAAATATCATCGCCTATATGGCTCTCAATGGCGAGTGTACACTCTCGGAGCTTACGCGCGAGCTACATATCAGCGTGCCGACGATGACAAAACTCGTGCAGGAGCTTGTCGATGACCTTATCGTAAACGACTTAGGCAAGGTTGAGACCCCTGGAGGTCGCCGCCCCAATGTCTTCGGCTTGGCCAACTCGGCGATATACTTCGCGGGCATCAACGTCGGCCGCGACCACATGACCTATGTAGTCACCGACCTGCAAAACAACGTCATCAGCGAGCGCACGGACAGTACCTTCGAACTTGTCGATAGACCTCAGTGCTTGGAGCGCATCTGCCAAAATATCGAGGCCTTTGTAGCCGACTGCGGCGTAGATCGAGAGAAGATTTTGGGTGTGGGCGTATCGATGGTGGGCCGCGTAAACCCCGAGACAGGCCGCTCGTATAAGTACTTCACATCGAGCGAGGAGTCGCTGCGCGACATTATCTCCTCGCGCATAGGCATCCGCGTAATGCTCGAAAACGACACCCGAGCACGCTGCTATGCCGAATACACCACCGGAAAGTCGAAGAACGAGAGCAATGTGCTCTACCTACACATGGGTCGCGGCGTGGCCATCGGCATAGTCATCGACGGCAAGCTCTACTACGGCAAGAATGGCTTTGCCGGCGAGTTCGGACATATCCCCTTCTTCGACAACGAGATAATATGTGCGTGCGGCAAGAAGGGTTGCCTCGAAACCGAGGTTTCGGGTATCGCCATCGAAGAGAAGATTGTACAGCTCATTAAAAATGGAGTAAACACACGCCTACGCGAGATGTACGACCGTGGCGAGAGCATACACATCAACGACATCATCGCCGCAGCACGCAACGACGACAACCTCTCAATCGAGCTAATCGAGGAGGCGGGCGAAAAGGTGGGTAAGGCCGTGGCCTTCCTTATCAACACCTTCAATCCCGAGACGGTTATCGTTGGCGGCAACCTCGCTCAGGCGGGCGAATACCTCATGCTGCCACTGAAATCTTCGACCAACAAATACTCACTGAACTTGGTCTATAAGGATACCAAATTCCGAATCTCGAAGATGACCGACAGCGCGAATGCGTGGGGCGTAGCAATGCTTATCCGTAACAAGATTATCGGCGTATAACACTCGTTTAATCAAATGATTAGCTTAGAGAGTAAAATCTGTCGTCTGCGAGCCCTCGAACCCTCCGATATCGAGCTGCTCTACCTCTGGGAGAACGACCCCGAGGTGTGGCGAGTGAGCGGCTCGGTAGCCCCCCTCTCGCGTGAGCGTATCGCTCAGTTTATTGCCGAGCAGAGCTACGACCTATACGCCACACGGCAGATGCGACTCATCGTCGAGGCCGAGGGTGTTGCTGTGGGCACGCTCGACATCTTCGATTTCGACCCCTACAACCTGCGCTTCGGTATCGGCATACTCATATATGCTGCGGAGCACCGCCGTCGCGGATATGCCCGTGCGGCAATCGAGCAATTGAAGGAGTATGGCCGCGAGAGCTTGGGCATACACCAGATATGGGCCGAGGTAGCCGCCGACAACGTGGCGAGCATCGCCCTATTCGAAGAGTGTGGCTTCGAGGTGTGTGGTCGCCATCGCGAGTGGCTGCGCCGCGGCGAGGAGTTTATCGACCAGCTCGACTACCAGCTACTGCTGTAACAGAGGCTTGGCCGAGGCGCTAAATTCGGCTCATGGTCGCGTATTGGCCATGTTTGCAGGGCGATAGCGTCGGCGGGCGTTTTTCGATATTTTCAGATTATTTGTCTTATACAATATCTGCGTTGCAACAACTCTAAGAAACCGTAATAGCTATGAGCATTTTAAGAGACCTAACTAACGCGTTCCGTTCGGCGATAAACCTCACAGGGCATATAGACACGGAGGCTGCCGAACTCTCAATTCGCAACAACATCTACTTTCGTGGCCCCAACGCATGGATTTTGGCAATCGCCATAATCATCGCCTCGGTAGGCCTCAACGTGAACTCTATTCCGGTGGTCATCGGCGCGATGCTCATATCGCCGCTCATGGGCCCGATATTTGGTCTCGGCTTGGGCTTGGGCGTGGGCGACATACAGTTGTTGAAGTCCTCGGGGCGCAACCTGTTAGTGATGGTCGTCATAAGTCTCACGGCCTCATTCCTCTACTTTCTTATCACGCCACTCAGCCTGAGCAACCCTACGGAGCTGTTGGCACGCACCAACCCCACGATATATGATGTGCTCATCGCCCTCTTCGGTGGCTTTGCAGGCATCTTCGAGCAGTGCAGAAAGGAGAAGGGGACAGTATTTGCGGGCGTGGCAATCGCCACGGCGTTGATGCCGCCGCTATGCACCGCGGGCTTCGGCTTGGCGAGTGGCAACTTTGGCTACTTCATAGGTGCGCTATACCTATTCTTTATCAACTGTCTATTCATCATGTTGGCGACATATTTCAGCGTCAAGTACTTCGAATTTCGACAGACAGAGTATAAGGATGCCGCATTTGGCCGCCGCACAAGACGTATCATATCACTACTCATAATCCTCTTTGTCGTGCCGAGCATCTGGTCAGCAGTGATATTGATACGCCAAAACAACTTCGAGGAGAGTGCCACAGCATTTGTTGAGCGCTCGAAAAGCTATGGCAAGAGTATCGTATATGACTTCAAAATAAGCCATGTCAAGGGCTCTTCGATTGAGCTATTCTTAACCGGCGAGCCTCTTGACGATAACGCTCGACGAGAGATATACCGCACAGCCGAGGAGTTTGGCATCCGCGAGGAGCAGATAGCAATCAACGACCACTCCACAAGCGAGGAGCTAAACTCTACGGAGGTGGAGTTGGTAAAGGATATATACGATAAAATGGAGCACGAGATAGCCCTGCGCGACACGGAGATTAGCCGCCTCGAAGGGGAGCTGCGACACGCCACCACAACAGATATACCATACAGCAAGATAATACGCGAGGTGGCAAGTAGCTATCCGATGATTTGCGAGGCCTATATAACCCGAGGCAAGGGGGCATTAACAGCGAGCTGCGATACGCTGCTCCGCTCGACAATTGTCGCAGTACGCACCATAGAGGGGCTCGATACCACGACAAAAGAGCGACTCGAAGAGTGGTTGAGGATACGCTTAGAGGACGACGAGCTACTACTCATCGAGTTAGCCGCGGAGAATGAGTGATGGTCGGGCGTTCGTTGATAAAAATACAGAGAATACCGCTATCCACCCAATTTTATCGTAGGGGTGATGTGTTTAGATGTTTTTTTGACTATCTTTGCACCGACAGAATACTGTTTTGTATATATTAACCAATTGGTCGCAAGCCACGACAAACTCCATTAGCGAGGCGAGGGCGAATGACCAGATATAAATTATAGTTATGAAACATGCATACGTTTTCCCGGGTCAGGGTTCGCAGTTCTCGGGTATGGGTAAGGAGATTTATGAGAATGTAGCCGAGGCTAAGGAGTTTTTCGAGAAGGCAAACGAGAT
The DNA here is from genome assembly GCA_045588005.1 of Alistipes sp. GTDB lineage: Bacteria > Bacteroidota > Bacteroidia > Bacteroidales > Rikenellaceae > Alistipes. The sequence continues at coordinate 14,938 of JAZNDK010000072.1, forward strand.
ATTGGGTTTTCGCATCACCGATATAATGTTCAACGGAACACCCGAAGAGCTTAAACAAACGAAGGTTACACAGCCTGCCGTTTTCCTGCACTCGGTAATCTTGGCTAAGGCCCTCGGCGTAAAGCCCGATGCTGTTGCAGGCCACTCGCTCGGTGAGTTCTCTGCCCTTGTTGTTGCGGGTGCTCTATCGTTCGAGGATGGCCTAAAACTCGTATCTAAGCGCGCTATGGCTATGCAGGCGTGCTGCGAGAAGCAGCCCGGAGGCATGGCCGCAGTACTCGGCCTCGACGACAAAACCGTAGAGGAGGTATGTGCATCGGTAGATGGTGTGGTTGTAGGTGCGAACTACAACTGCCCGGGACAGCTTGTTATCTCGGGAGCAAATGCCGCGGTGGATGAGGCGTGCGAGAAGCTTAAAGCCGCAGGTGCTCGCCGTGCACTGCGTCTTCCCGTGGGTGGTGCTTTCCACTCGCCGCTTATGGAGCCTGCACGTCAGGAGCTCGAGGCAGCTATCGCCGAGGCTCAGTTTATGACGCCCGCATGCCCCGTATATCAGAATGTCGATGCAAAGCCATATACCGACGCCGAGGATATCAAGAAGAATCTTATCGCTCAGCTCACAGCCCCTGTGCGCTGGACTCAGATTGTCGAGAATATGCTTGCCGATGGCGTTACCGAATTTACTGAGGTTGGCCCGGGCAACGTCTTGCAGGGTCTTGTAACAAAGGTTAGCCGCGAGGTTAAGGCCGAGTCTATCAGCGCAATGTAATTTTGTAGCGATAGAGGCTTCAGCAGACAGAGTTAGGCCACGAAAGCTTAAATCTTTCGTGGCCTAACTCTATTATTTTGTGCATTTTTTTCACAAAATTGCTTTGCTCTTCGCCATATTTATCTTACCTTTGTATGATGCATACGGAGGATGGCTTCATCGAAACCAATAACCAGCTGGTGCACAACTATATAGCCTTCGAGCTATACGCCATCTATTCTCCGACCGCATTGAGTAAGATTTACAAAATAGTAATAAAATTGGAGCTTAGAAAAATTTTTATCGTTGCCTTAGCGGCACTCTTTCTCCTGCCAAACATATCGTTCGGCCAGGAGCAGGAGGTGCATACCACCACACAAGGCGAGGTCCTACGCTCCACTCCGCTATTCTTCCGCCAAAGCAAGAGCGATATAGAGCTCTCGATCGACCAAAATATGAGGGCTATTCGCAGCATAGACTCCATAACCAAGTTGATAGGCTCACGCAAAGTCGCCATGGTTGAGCTCTACGGTATAGCATCTCCCGAGGGTAGCACGCAGCAGAATATGCGTATCAACGAGGAGCGCATAGCCTCGTTGGAGAGGATTATCTCGGAGCACATTAACCTTGACAACTATCGAGTTAGTCGCATTAGCGGCGTGGATTGGGATAAGTTCCGCGAGGTTGTAGCCTGCGATAGACGATTTGCCTACCGCGACACGGTGCTAACAATCATAGATAGCAACCTTCCCATGGGAAAAGATTGGGAGGGCTGTCGGATGGATGGTCGTATTCTCGCACTACGCAAGATCGACGGTGGCGAGGCATGGCGACAGCTCAAACTAAAACATTTCAACGAGTTACGCTCGGCATGGGCTCTCTTCATCCTTGAAGCAGACCAAGAGCCGACTCCCGAAATAGAGATAATTGCCGAGGAGAGTGCCGCAGTTGCTGAATCAGCCGAGTTTTCAACAGTTCCAACAGTCGCTGAGCCTACCGAGTCCACTGAGCCTACTGAGCCCACTGAGCCCACTGAGCTTACTGAGCCCATAGAACCCATAGAACCCATAGAACCCATAGAACCCATAGAACCCATAGAACCCATAGAACCCATAGAACCCATAGAACCCATAGAACCCATAGAACCCATAGAACCCATAG